>NZ_WHOV01000005.1:0-167039 GCF_009765395.1 Pseudomonas sp. BAV 4579
CATGCGGCTCGACCCACTCCACGACACTGGCGTTCGCCCTCCTGAACGGGGCGACTCACTAGCCTGAAAGTGTCGGTTGAATAGCCACAAAAAGCCGTAGCCCGTAGCCCGTAGCCCGTAGCCCGTAGCCCGTAGCCCGTAGCCCGTAGCGTGGACAACGGCGAAGCCTTGTCCACAGAGATCTGCGTCGCACGCCAGTGGAAAACGCTACGCGGTTTTCCACGCTACACCTGTGAACACCCAAGCCTCAGGCTTGCGCCTCCGTCCCCGTCAGTGAGGCCGAGTTCCGGTGTCGTAACGGGGGTTGCGAGGCAGGACGCCGAGCAAGGCGCGAGGGGCAGGACGCCCCTTCGCGCCGTGCCCCTGCCAGGGCGCCGGGACGAGAATACCCGGAGCGTAGCGGAGGGCCGAAACGTTGGAGTGCGCTTTCTTTTGCTTACTTTTCCTTGCGCAAACAAAGAAAAGTGAGTCGCCCGGGTGGGCGAAACAAGAGGTACCGGCAAAGCGCGATAAGTAGCTAAGGCACCGCAATACGCAAAGCGCAGAATTAAGCACCCCGCACCTTGGGGCTTCGCTCCCGCTCAACCCAACCTACGAAACCGGCCAGGGCCCACGGCGGCATGGGCCCGAAACTTCCTCAGTGTGTATTCACCACCGGGCTGGCCAACCGCTCCAGCAGCGTCGCCTGCACACTGCGGGCATTCTGGTTGCCGGTCGGCGATTGCCGCACGTAGCTGCCGTTTTCCTGCAGCACCCAGGCCTGGGTGTTGTCGGTGAGATAGCCTTCCAGCTCCTTCTTGACCCGGGTGATGAGTTTCTTGCCTTCCACCGGGAAGCAGGTCTCGACGCGCATGTCGAGGTTGCGCTCCATCCAGTCGGCGCTGGAGAGATAGAGCTTCTCGTCGCCACCGTTGAGGAAGTAGTAGATCCGGCTGTGCTCCAGGAAGCGGCCGATGATGGAGCGCACCTGGATGTTGTGGGACACGCCCGGTACACCGGGACGCAGGCAGCACATGCCGCGCACCACCAGGTCGATCTTCACCCCGGCCTGGCTGGCCTTGTAGAGGGCGCGGATGACCTTGGCATCGGTGAGACCGTTGACCTTGGCCATGATCTGCGCCGGCCGGCCTTCGCTGGCCGCCAACGCTTCGCGGTTGATCATCTCCAGCAGGTTCTTCTTCAGGGTGAAGGGCGCGTGCAACAGCTTCTTCATGCGCAGGGTCTTGCCCATGCCGATCAGCTGGTTGAACAGCTTGTGCACGTCCTCGGTGAGGGCCACATCGGCGGTCAGCAGGCTGTAGTCGGTGTACAGCTTGGCATTGCCGGCGTGGTAGTTGCCGGTACCCAGGTGGGCATAGCGGCGCAGCTCGCCGTTCTCGCGGCGCAGGATCAGCATCATCTTGGCGTGGGTCTTGAAGCCCACCACGCCGTAGATGACCACGGCGCCGGCCTGCTGCAGGCGGCTGGCCAGCTGCAGGTTGGACTCCTCGTCGAAGCGCGCGCGCAACTCGATCACCGCGGTCACTTCCTTGCCGCTGCGCGCCGCATCCACCAGGGCGTCGACGATCTCCGAATTGGCGCCGCTGCGGTAGAGCGTCTGCTTGATCGCCAGGACGTTGGGGTCCTTGGCGGCCTGGCGCATCAGGTCGATCACCGGGGTGAAGGACTCAAAGGGGTGCAGCAGCAGCACATCGAGCTTGCCCAGCACATTGAAGAGGTTGTCCTTCTTCTGCAGCAGCTTGGGAATGGTCGGGGTGAAGGGAGCGCTCTGCAATTCCGGATGGCTGTCCAGCCCGGTGATGGAGAACAACCGGGTCAGGTTGACCGGACCGTTGACCTTGTACAGCTCGCTCTCGCCCAGATTGAACTGCTTGAGCAGGTAGTCGGTGAGGTGTTTCGGGCAGATGTCCACCACCTCGACCCGCACCGCATCGCCGTAGCGACGGGAGAACAGCTCGCCGCGCAGGGCACGCGCCAGGTCTTCGACATCCTCGGTGTCCACCGAGAGATCGGCGTTGCGGGTCAGGCGGAACTGGAAGCAGCCCTTGACCTTCATGCCGGGGAACAGATCGTCGGCGTGGGCATGGATCATCGAGGACAGGAAGACGTAGTTGTCTCCGGGGCCGGCGACCTCCTCCGGCACCCGGATGATCCGCGGCAGCAGGCGTGGCGCCGGGATGATGGCCAGACCCGAGTCACGACCAAAGGCGTCCATGCCCTCCAGCTCGACGATGAAGTTGAGGCTCTTGTTCACCAGCAGCGGGAAGGGATGGGTCGGGTCCAGGCCGATGGGGGTGATGATGGGCGCGATCTCGTCGCGGAAGAACTTGCGCACCCAGGCCTTGATCTTGACGTCCCAGTAACGACGGCGGATGAAGCGAATCCGCTGCTCGGCCAGCGCCGGCAAGAGGACATCGTTGAGAATGCCGTACTGCCGTTCCACCTGGCCGTGGACGATGTCGCTGATGCGCGCCAGCGCCTGGTGCGGCAGCAGGCCATCGGCCCCCGCCTGCTCGCGGGCGAAGGCGATCTGCTTCTTCAAGCCCGCCACGCGGATCTCGAAGAACTCGTCCAGGTTGCTGGAAAAGATCAGCAGGAACTTGAGGCGCTCGAGTAGCGGATAGGATTCGTCGAGAGCCTGCTCCAGCACGCGGATGTTGAACTGCAGCTGCGACAGCTCGCGATGGATGTAGAGGCTACTGTCGTCCACGTTGGCCGCCGGCACGCTGGGCGTGGCAGGCACCTCGAGCACGGGCGCGGACGGCTGCGCCTCGACGCCTGTCGCGATCGCTTCCTCCGGCGTCTCCAGAGACTCGGCGGTGACGGGCTGTTGCAGATCGGTTTCGACGAAACCCTGGCTACTCATTGAAGCTCCTTAGGAACGCGAAGGCCCCTGGCGAAGTTGTTGGGCGGCGCGCTTGGCGAAATAGGTGAGGATGCCGTTGGCCCCGGCCCGCTTGAAGGCCAGGAGCGATTCGAGGATCACGGCGTCGGACAGCCAGCCGTTCTGGATCGCGGCCATGTGCATGGCGTACTCGCCGCTCACCTGGTACACGAAGGTCGGCACGCGGAATTCCTCGCGGACCCGGCGGACGATGTCCAGATAGGGCATGCCCGGCTTGACCATCACCGAGTCGGCGCCCTCGGCCAGGTCGCCGGCGATCTCGTGCAGGGCCTCGTCGCTGTTGCCCGGATCCATCTGGTAGGTGGCCTTGTTGCCCTTGCCCAGGTTGGCGGCCGAGCCGACGGCGTCACGGAAAGGCCCATAGTAGGCGCTGGCGTACTTGGCCGAGTAGGCCATGATCTGCACGTTGTGATAGCCGGCGTCTTCCAGGGCGGCGCGGATGGCGCCGATGCGACCGTCCATCATGTCCGACGGGGCGATCACCTGGGCCCCGGCGGCGGCATGGGACAGCGCCTGCTTGACCAGCACCTCGACCGAGATGTCGTTGAGCACGTAACCGCGCTCGTCGAGGATGCCGTCCTGGCCGTGGGTGGTGAAGGGATCCAGGGCCACGTCGGTGATCACTCCCAGTTCCGGGAAATGCTCGCGCAGGGCGCGGGTGGCGCGCTGGGCGATGCCGTCGGGGTTGTAGGCCTCGGCGCCGTCCAGCGACTTGCGCTCGGTGGGCGTGACCGGGAACAGCGCGACCGCGGGAATCCCCAGCGCCACCAGTTCGGCGGCCTCTTCCAGCAGCAGGTCGATGGACAGCCGCTCGACGCCGGGCATCGAGGGAATGGCCTCGCGGCGGCCTTCGCCATCGAGCACGAAGACCGGCAGGATCAGGTCATCCACCGTCAGCACATGCTCGCGCATCAGGCGACGGGAAAACTCGTCGCGGCGCTGACGGCGCATGCGAGTGGCAGGGTAGCTACGGTTGATGGGGGTAAAACTCACGATCGACTCCCAGACCCGGATCACGGGTCAGTGTGATGGGTTATAGGCCACAATCATGACCGATTGGTAACAGCAGATGACAATATGGAGTGCCTATAGGTCCTATCCAAGGCAGACGCCGGCTGGACCCGGCGTGACACAGGGTCGCAGCGAAATCCCTGCCTGACCGTATGGCACCCGGCGGACGGAAGTCCGTCACACTTTCTTTCCAGACGCCAACCGGGGTAGGCTGCGCCATCTTTATTCACCTCGTGTAGCGCCGAATGCTCCAACAATTCCTCCACGATTTCGGCTATTTCGCCCTTTTTCTCGGCACCTTTTTCGAGGGCGAAACCATTCTGGTACTGGCCGGTTTCCTGGCCTTCCGCGACTACATGAACATCCAGACCGTCATCCTGGTCGCCTTCTGCGGCAGCTATGCCGGCGATCAGCTCTGGTACTTCCTCGGCCGGCGCCATGGGCGCAAGCTGCTGGCGCGCAAACCCAAGTGGGAAGCCGCCGGCGAAAAGGCGCTGGCGCACATCCGGCGCCATCCGGATCTCTGGGTGCTGAGCTTTCGCTTCGTCTACGGTCTGCGCACGGTGATGCCGGTGGCGATCGGCCTGTCGGGCTATCCGCCGGCGCGCTACCTGATCCTCAACGGCATCGGCGCCATCGTCTGGGCCACGGTGCTGGGTTATGCCGCCTATCACTTCGGCGCCGTCCTCGAAGGGGTGCTGGGCAATCTCAAGCGGTATGAATTGATGGTGCTGGGCGGTCTGGTGGTGATCGGCCTGCTGCTCTGGCTGTGGCGCCGCAGCCGCACGCCCAAGGCCTGACGACAGGCATCCCCTGACCGGTACGTCCATCGAACGAATTAAAGGCCCGGCTATCGCTGCCGATGCCCTGAGCATCAACCCCTTTCGAAACCTCGTGTGCACGCTGGCGATTGAGCATGCTGAACTTCTCCACCCTGCTGCCTCCCGGCCACCAGATCCTGGCCGCCAACGAGTACGAAAGCCTGCTCGTGGTCCTGGCGTACCTGATCGCCAGCGCCGCCGGCTACACCGCCCTGGCCATGGCCGACTGGGTGACCAACAGTCGCTCCCGCCGCGGCAGCGAGCTGGCCAAGCTGATCGGCGCCGTCGCCCTTGGCGGGGGCATCTGGTCGATGCACTTCCTGGCCATGCTGTCATTCAAGATCGGCATCCATGTGCACTACGCGCCCATACAGACCCTGGCCTCGCTGCTGATCGCCATCGTCGTGTCCTACACGGTCATGCACCTGATCGGGCGCGAGTCCCTGACCGCACCGCAGTACCTGCTCGCGGCCCTGGCCGCCGGCCTGGGCATCGCGACCATGCACTACACCGGCATGCTGGCCATGCAGTCGGTCGCCATACAGCTCTATGATCCGCTGCTGGTGGTGATCTCGGTGGTGGTCGCCAGTCTGGCTTCCCTGGGCGCCCTGCTGCTGGCCTTCCGCCTGCGCGGCAGGACCGGCCTCAGGACCCTCTGGCTGCGCCTGCTGGGCAGTCTGGTGCTGGGTTTCGCCATCGTCTCCATGCACTTCACCGGCATGGCCGCCCTCACCCTCGCGGTGCCCATCGGCTTCGAACCCGATGGCCTGGCGGAAGTGAATCAGCACCTGGAGCTGGGCATGGGCATCGCCCTCGGCACCCTGTTCATCATCATGGTCGGCCTGCTCGCCGCCTGGGCCGGCGAACGCTTCAATGCCCAGCGCCTGCGGCTGGAGCGGGTCTCGACCACCCTCGATCAGATCACCCTGCACGATCCCCTCACCCACCTGCTCAACGGCGGCAGTTTCATCCAGACCGTCGACCGCGCCATCGGCCAGGCGCGCACCGGCGAGCAGTTCGCCCTGATGATGCTGGACATCGATCACTTCAAGCGCATCAACGACAGCCTCGGCCACGCCCTCGGCGATGAATTGCTGATCCAGATGGCGCAGCGGATCCGTGCGGTGCTCGACAACGACCTGCCCCTGGCCCGCTATGCCGGCGACGAATTCAGCCTGTTGCTGCCGCTCGGCCAGCGCGGCGACAGCCAGCCCCTGGCCATGCGCCTGCTGGAGCAGTTGCGTCCGCCCTTCGAACTGGCTGGGCAGCGCATCGCCATGACCTTCAGCCTGGGCATCGCCCATTATCCCCAGGACGGCGCCAACGCCGGCCAGTTGCTGCGCAGTGCGGGCCTTGCGGTCGGCCACTGCAAGCGTAGCGGACGCAATCGCAGCCAGAGATTCACCACCGATCTCCAGCGCGATGCCGACGACCTGCTCAGCCTGGAGATGGACCTGCGCCATGCCCTGGCCCAGGGTGGCCTGCATGTCGCCTATCAGCCCATCGTCGATCCGGACGGTGCTGCGGTGGCCCTGGAAGCGCTGGTGCGCTGGCAGCATCCGGTCCTGGGCCCACTGAGCCCCGAACGCTTCGTCCGCGTCGCCGAGGAAACCGGACTGATCGCCGACCTGGATGGCTGGGTCATGCGCCAGGCCTGCGCCGATCTCGCTCAGCTGCACCTTGAGGGTCATGCGGAGCTGCGCGTTTCGGTGAATTGCTCGGCACTGAATCTGAGCGATCGTCTGCTGCCCCAGGCCATCGCCCGGACCCTGCAGGCCGAGGACCTGCCGGCGTCGGCGCTGATCCTCGAGGTGACCGAGAACGCCCTGATGCACAGTCTCAACGTGGCCGTCGAGGTGCTCGGCGAGATCCGTACCCTGGGCGTGCGGGTGTCCATCGACGACTTCGGCAGCGGCTATTCATCCCTGGCTTACCTGAGCCGGCTGCCGGTGGACTCGCTCAAGGTGGATCGCGCCTTCGTCCGCACCATCCCCAAGCAGAGCAACGACATGGCCATCGCCGCGGCGATCATCGCCATGGCGCACAAGCTGGGCCTCAACGTGGTCGCCGAAGGGGTGGAAACCTGCGAGCAACGCCAGTTCCTGCAGGCCAACGGTTGCAACTTCATGCAGGGCTATCTGTTCGGCCGGCCCATGCCGTTGCCGCAACTGCGCACCTGGCTGCAGCAACCTGCCATCGCGGCTGTCCCGGCCTAGCCAGCGGCGCTGCGCTGGAGGCGGGTGAGCAGCCGATCCAGGGCATTGGCGAAGGCCTGGCGATCACGTTCGCCATAGCCGGCCTGGCCGCCGCCCATCTGGCCCTGGTCGCGTAGATCAGTCATCAGATTGCGCATGGCCAGGCGCTGGCCCATGTTGCGCTCGTCGAATTCCTGGCCACGCGGATCGAGGGCGACCACGCCCTTCTTCACCAGCCGGTCGGCCAGGGGAATGTCGCTGCAGATCACCAGGTCACCGGGCTGCGCCTGCTCGACCAGATGGTCGTCGGCGGCGTCGGGGCCACTGGGCACCACCACCAGGCGCACACAGGCGAAGGGCGGCTTGATCTGCGGCTGGCCAGCCACCAGCACCACCTCCAGCTTGCGCTTGAGGGCGAACTTGCAGACCAGCTCCTTGGCGGCGCGCGGACAGGCATCGGCATCGATCCACAGGATCACGGGGATTTCTCCGGCAAAAGCCCAGGATACCGCGCCACGGCGGCGCACCCCAGCGCGGCGGCGCGGTCCGACAGGGATAGCGATCTGACTGGAGTCTCCCATGACCTTCTGGCAACGCCTGGAGCAGCCCGCCCAGGTCCTGGTGTATGGCGCCACCGGCGGCCTCGGTCTGGCCCTGAGCGAACGGCTGCTGGCCCGCGACGACGTCACGCGGGTCTGGGCCTGCGCCCGTCAGGCCGAAGGGCATGCCGGTCTGGCCGCGCTGGAGCGCCGCCATGGCCCGCGGCTGCGGCGCCTCGATGTCGATCCACTGGCCGAGCCCGAGCTGGCGGCGCGCCTGGCTGACGAGACGCCCCGCCTGGATCTGCTGCTGTGCGCCTCGGGGCTGTTGCAGGGCGCGCGGGCGCGCGCTGAGAAGAGTCTGGCGCAGGTGGACCAGGCCGGACTGCTGGAAAGCTATCTGGCCAATGCCGTGCTGCCGCTGCTGCTGATCCGCCAGCTGACGCCGCTGCTCAAGGGCCAGCATCCCTGCCAGATCGCCGCGCTCTCGGCGCGGGTCGGCTCCATCGGCGACAACCAGCTGGGCGGCTGGTACGGCTATCGGATGGCCAAGGCCGCGCTCAACCAGGGCCTGCGCTGCGCCAGCATCGAACTCGCCCGGCTCAATCCGCAGAGTTGCGTGCTGGCCCTGCACCCTGGCACCACCGACACGGCGCTGTCCCGGCCCTTCCAGGCCCGGGTACCGGCCGACAGGCTGTTCACCCCAGCCTATGCGGCAGCACGGCTGCTGGAGGTGCTGGCCGCACGAACGCCGGCCGAGACCGGCAGCTTCTGGGACTGGCAGGGCCAGTCGGTGGTCTGGTAGCGCCCGGCTTCAGACCGCGGCGCGGCGCACCGTGGACAGCAGTGCGGCCGCGGCGAGGAACAGGCTGGCGAACACCCGGTTGGTGATGCGCTGCTGCCGTGGCGTGCGCAGCAGGGTCAGCACCCGGGCGGCCAGACCGGTGTAGCCGGCCATCACGATCAGGTCGACGGTGACCATGGTCACCCCGATGAGCAGATACTGCGCGGTCAGGGGCGCGTGGGGATCGACGAATTGCGGCAACACCGCGAGCAGGAAGATCAGCGCCTTGGGGTTGCTCACGTTGACCAGGAAACCGCGCATGACCAGGGCGCCGATTCGCGGTGGCAGACGTTCGCCGACCAGTTGCTCACCCAGGTCCAGCGGCGCAGCGCGCCATTGGCGGATGGCCAGGTAGGCGAGATAGGCCACGCCGAACCACTTGATCAGGGTAAAGGCCAGCTGCGAGGTCGCCAGCAGGGCGCCGACGCCCACGGCGACCACGGCGATCTGCAGCGCCAGGCCCAGCTGCAGGCCCAGCGCCGTCCAGTAGCCACGCCGGAAACCGTGGTTGACGCCGGCACTCATGGAGGCAACGGCGCCCGCGCTCGGTGAGAGGCTGATCATCCAGCAGGCAATGAAGAAACCGGTCCAGACCTGCAGATTCATGAATTCACCTGTCGAGATGGAAATCGAAGGAGCCGTCGGCATCGCGCCAGCGCCGGACCGATTTCTGGAAGAATTGGGTATTGGGGATCTGCACCAGGGTGGCTTCCTGGTTGTCGTCCAGTTCCTGCAGGGTCACGAAGAGCATGTTGATAGCCACCACCCGACCCTTGATGCCCGGCTTGTCCGAGGCGTCCAGCACCTCGATGCGATCGCCCAGGCGAAAGGGGCCGACGGTAAAGATCAGTACCGCGCAGAACAGGTTGGAGAGCACGCTCCAGATGGCGAAGAAGGCCACCGCGGCCACCGCGACGAAACCGGAAATGGCCGTCCAGAGCACCGCTGCGGAGACCCCGAAGCGCTCCAGCGCCATCAGGATGGCACTGCCCATGATCAGCCAGCGCAGGACGCCGCGCAGCCCGAGGACGATCTGCGGCGGTAGCGGATAGCGTTCGCCCAGGCCGGTGACGGCGCGGGCAACGATGCGCTGCAGCACGTAGCCGAGCAGCAGCACCAGGGCCACCTGACCAGCCACCAGCAGGTAGTCGCCCCAACCCGGCAGCCAGGTGTACAGCCACTGCGTCATCAGGCCCCCTCGAGTTCGGCTTGCAGACCTTCCAGCCGCTCCAGGGCCTCCAGCCACTGCTCTTCCAGCTCGGCTTCGCGGGTCTTGGCCGTGGCCTGGTCGGCCAGGGCCTGGCGCAGCTCCTCCTTGCGGGAGGCGTCGTAGAGTCCGCTGTCACCCAGGCGGGCTTCCAGGGTGGCGAGCCTTTCCTGCAGCTTGCCCAATTCGGCTTCCAGCTTGTCGGCGGCTTTTTTCAGCGGTGCCAGCTGCTGGCGCAGGGCGGCAGCGGCCTGGCGCTGGGCCTTGCGATCGGTCTTGTCGACCGCCGCGTCGGCGTCCGCCACCGGCTCCTGCCGGGCGCGGAAATCCACCAGCCAGCGACTGTAGTCGCCCAGGTCGCCGTCGAAGGCCTCCACCTTGCCATCGGCCACCAGCAGGAATTCGTCGGTGGTGCTCTTGAGCAGATGACGATCGTGGGAGACCACCAGCACCGCCCCGGCGAACTCCTGCAGTGCCAGGGTCAGCGCCAGGCGCATGTCCAGGTCCAGGTGGTTGGTGGGTTCGTCCAGCAGCAGCAGGTTGGGCTTCTGCCAGGCGATCAGCGCCAGGGCCAGCCGGGCCTTCTCGCCACCGGAGAAATTCAGCACCACCTCGTCGCAGCGCGGACCGCGGAAGTCGAAGCCGCCAAGGAAGTCGCGCAGACCCTGCTCGCGCTCGCCGGGGGCGATGCGCTGCAGGTGCAGCAGCGGACTGGCCTTGGCGTCCAGGGAATCGAGCTGGTGCTGGGCGAAGTAGCCGATGGCCAGGTTCTCGCCGC
This sequence comes from Pseudomonas sp. BAV 4579, assembly GCF_009765395.1. Taxonomy (NCBI): domain Bacteria; kingdom Pseudomonadati; phylum Pseudomonadota; class Gammaproteobacteria; order Pseudomonadales; family Pseudomonadaceae; genus Pseudomonas; species Pseudomonas sp. BAV 4579. The sequence goes on from NZ_WHOV01000005.1 coordinate 10,301, forward strand.
GCTGCAGGCGGCCGCCGAGAGGTTCCAGCTCGGCAGCCAGGGTCTTGATCAGGGTCGACTTGCCGGCACCGTTGGGGCCGAGCAGACCGATGCGCGCGCCCGGCGTCAGCTGCAGCTTGACCGGATGCAGGACGGTGGTCTCGCCGTAGCCGAGCCGGCCCTCGGCCAGGTCGAGCAGCGGGCTGGACAGCTTGTCCGCCTCGCGGAAGACGAATTCGAAGGGCGAGTCGACATGGGCCGGCGCCAGCTCTTCCAGGCGTTCCAGGGCCTTGATCCGGCTCTGTGCCTGGCGCGCCTTGGTGGCTTGGGCCTTGAAGCGGGCGATGTACTTCTCCATGTGGGCGCGCTGGGCCTGCTGCTTGTCATAGGCCTGCTGCTGCTGCGCCAGGCGTTCGGCGCGGGTGCGCTCGAAGCTGGAATAGCCGCCGCGATAGAGCACCAGCTTCTGCTGGTCCAGGTGCACCACGTGATCGACCACGGCATCGAGGAAGTCGCGATCGTGGGAGATCAGGATCAGGGTGCCGGGATAGCCCTTGAGCCAGTCTTCCAGCCAGAGGATGGCGTCCAGATCCAGGTGGTTGGTGGGCTCGTCGAGCAGCAGCAGGTCCGAAGGGCACATCAGCGCCTGGGCCAGGTTCAGGCGCATCCGCCAGCCACCGGAGAAATCGCCGACCTGGCGTTCCATCTGCGCGGCGGTGAAGCCCAGACCGGCCAGCAGCTTGCGCGCCCGGGCATCGGCGGTATAGCCGTCGGCGGCCTCGAAGTCGGCGTGCAGCCGACCCAGGGCGTTGCCGTCCTGGGCCGCTTCGGCGGCTGCCAGCTCGCGCTGGATGCGGCGCAAGTCGATGTCGCCATCCAGCACATAGTCCACCGCCAGCCGCTCCAGGGTGTCCACTTCCTGGCGCATGTGGGCGATGCGCCAGGCCGCCGGGATATGGCAGTCGCCGGCGTCGGCACCGAGCTGGCCGCGCAGGAGGGCGAAGAGACTGGATTTGCCGGCACCATTGGCACCGATCAGACCGGCTTTCTGGCCGGGATGCAGGGTCAGTTCAGCGCTTTCGAGCAGGCGCTGGGGACCACGCTGTAGAGTAAGGTTCTGTAGTCGGATCATGGCGGCGGAGTGTAGCAGCTCCACCACCCACGAATGGGGAGGCGGACATGCAAGAGGACCTGTGGGAATTCGCGTTGGCAGTATACGCCCGGCCCGGCGTGGAAGGCGCCTGTTTGCGTCTGCAGGAGGCCGGTGCCGATGTCTGCCTGGTGCTGACGGCGCTCTGGCTGGATCGGCGTGCCTGCGCCCTCGACAGCGAAGGCCTGGCGCGGCTGCAGCGCGCCTCGCAGCACTGGCAGGGCACGGTGGTGCGTCCGCTGCGCCAGCTACGGCAGGCCTGGAAGACCGCGTCCAGCGCGGACGAAAGCCTGGCGGCACTGCGCGAGCAGCTCAAGGGACTGGAATTGGCAGCGGAACGCGAACAGCTCGCGCGTCTGGCGCGACTCGCGGGCCATTGGCCGTGCCGCGAGGCAAACGATCAGGGGGACTGGCTGCACGCGCTGGCACCGCGCGAGGCAGCCGCGGCGGACCTCGACCTGCTGGCCGAGGCGGCGCGGATGATCCGCGTCTAGACCGAAGCCAGACGCGGTTGCTGGTGCGAGGTGTGCAGTACCTCGATGAGGCAGTCTTCCAGCTCGAAGCGCTCGCGCAGGGTTTCGCCCAGCAGCTTGAGTTCGATGGTCAGCAGACCCGGGTCCCGGTAGGCCCCGCGCTCGAATCTGTCGTTGAAGTTCAGGGCAGCGTCGGTCAGCGCCTGCAGGCGCGGATAGACGCTGTCGGCGAACTCGATGGCGCGCTCGTCCTGGAATTCGCGGGCTTCGGCCACCAGTTGCTCGTAGATCTCGAAATGCGCGGTGGACATATAGTCGACCAGCATGTCGCAGAGTCGCTCCAGTTCACCGACCTCGCGCACCGGACCCAGCAGGGGCTCCATGTCCAGGGTTTCGTAGGCGGTCACCAGCTCGCGGCGGGCAATCAGCCAGCGGTCGATCAGCTGGTGGACCCCACCCCAGCGTTCCTGGGCATTGCGGCAGGTTTCTAGCATGACGGCAGCTCTCTATACGGGCGAGACGGTCCGGGCGCGGGCGCCCGGGTGTTATCAGGAACTATACCGACATCGTCTCGCCAGGCGAGTGCCGTTGCTCGGAGAAAGCTCAGCGACGGCGGAAGACCTTGACCAGGCTCAGGGCCATGAGCAGCACGAAGGCCAACAGGCTCCATTCCGGGATGCTCAGACCGAACAGCGTCCAGTTGACCTCGGCGCAGTCGGCGGTGCCGTGCAGGACCAGGCGGATGATCTCCTGGAAGGGCAGCGCCTGCATCATGTAGTCCAGGCTCGGCAGACAGGCCGCCAGCTCTTCCGCCGGGACCGTCTGCAGATAGACCTGGCGGCCGGCGGTGGCGGCACCGGCCGCGGCCAGCAGCAGCAGGACCACGCCATAGATGCGCCGCCCGCGCTTGCCCGGTGCCTGAATGCCGGCGATCAGCGCCACCACCCCGACCAGGATGAAGAAGATCCGTTGCATGACGCACAGCGGGCACGGCTCGAGGCCGACCACATGTTCGAGATAGAGACCGACGCCCATGAGCACTGCGCAGGTGGCGGCCATGAACAGGAAGATGAAGCGGGGACTAGTCACGGACGCGCCGTCTCCAACAGGGAATTGGGACGTTACGGTAGTGAAAGCCCGGGCACCTTTCAAGGACCCGGGCAGACGAGGCGTGCCGTCAGACCCTGGGCGTCGGCAGCGAAGAGGCGTCGGACTCGCGCCATTGGCTCTGCAGGAGCTGCTGGCTGCGGTTCACATCGCCCAGCTGGATGGCCACTCGGGCCAGTTCACCGGCGGTGACCGCGGACGGTCGCTGCGCCAGGCTGCGCTCCAGATATTCGCGCGCCTTGCCCCACAGCTGGTTGTTCATGCACAGCCGGCCCAGGGCCAGCAGCAGCCCCGCGTCCTGGGGTCGGTCCTTGAGCCAGCCCTCGGCATGGTGCAGCGGGCGACTGGCGTCACGCGGACGCAGCTGGCCATAGAGCTCCACCAGGCGCTCGTCCCACTGGCGATTGAGGGTGATGTGCAGCACCTCCTCGGCCAGATCGTCGCGGCCGATGGCACGCAGCTGACGGGCATAGGCCAGTACCACCGCGGCATCGCCCTTGAGCGCCGTGGGTACCTGTTGCCACTGGGCATCCACCGCCGATTCCGCGCCCTGGGCGGGAACCTCGTCGAGGGTGGCGATCCAGACCTTGCGTTCCAGGTCGTCCTGCTCCTGGGGCCGCAGCACCTGCTGCTTGCGCAGTTGCGGCAGCAGGGCGATCAGCGCCGGCCAGTCGCGCAGGGTCACCTGCAGGCGCTGCAGTTGCAGCAGCACCTCGCCATTCTTCGGATACTTGGCCTGCAACGGCGCCAGGCTGTCGCGGGCTTCCAGGTATTGGCCCCGGTCGATCTGCAGTCGCGCCTGTTGCAGGCCGATGGCCAGCTCGGCCTGGGGCTCGCGCTCGCGGGCCTGGCGCAGCAGGCGATCCCGTTCCTCCAGGTCACCCAGCTCGTTGGCGGCGCGGGCTGCGCCCAGCAGCACGAACAGCGGCTGGTCGGCGTGCTCGGCGGCGCCTTTCAAATGCTTGAGGGCACCGCTCCAGTTGCCTTCGGCCAGTTCCAGCTGTCCCTTGTGGCGAGCCTGCTCCAGGCGGCGCTGGCGATTGTGCCGCGACCAGGGATTGAGCACCTTGCCGGTCAGACCCAGGGCGCCCAGCACCAGCTTGAGGATGTAGAGCGCCAGCCAGGCGGCCACCAGCATGGCCAGGAAGGCCCAGAGACTCGATTCGTAGCGGAAGTTGCTGTAGGACAGCAGCACGTAGCCCGGCTCCTTGGCCAGCACCACGGCGACGCCCAGGCCGACAAGCAGGGCGAACAAGAACAGCAGGTACAGGCGCTTCATGGGCGATTCTCCTGAGCCGCGCCGGCGGCGGCATTGGTCGGCTGAATTTGCTGACGCTGGGCGATGTAGGCCTGCAGCGCGGTCAGGGCCGGGGTCAGGTCAGGCGCTTCGAAGGTGACCGGACGCTCGGCCAGCTCCTGCAGACGCAGCTTGACCGCACGGCTGTCGGGATTCTGGTTGTTGAAGTGCGCGGCGAGGACGTCTTCGGCCTGCTCGATGGAGAGTCGATAGACCTCCTGATTGCCGTTGAGCACGGCCCACTGCGCCTGCTCCAGTGCCAGGCTCATGGCCAGGCGCACCTGGGCGAGGGACTCCTCGGCCAGCAGCGGACGGATCGGCTGATCGGCGGAAAAGTCGATGCGGAAATAGCTGGAGATGCGCTGGCGGAAATCCTGCCACCATTGCTGCAACGCATTGCTCGGCGGGACCGCGGCCTTTTCCACGCCGGGCTGGTCGGCCACCGTGGTGGAAAAGCGTGGCGGCAGGGGCTCCAGGCTCTGCACCTGATTGCGCAGCGAAGCCAGCTGGACGAACTGCCCGGTACGATCCAGATCGGGCAACTGACGCAGGGTCTGCTGGGCATTGGCCACCTGCTGACGCGCGTTGAAGGCGGCCGGATCGTTTTGCGCCTTGAGTATGTCATCGACGCCCTGCAGCAGATTCTGGGCGCTGGGCACATCCTGTAGCGCGGTCATGCGCAGGGTCGCCATGCGCAGCAGGTGCTCGGCCTCGGTCAGGCGCCAGGCCTGGCGACTCTGGCCGACCACCTCCTTGAACTGCTCGGCGAGGTGCTGCTGGTCACCCTGCAGCTCGGCCAGCTGACGGCGGCGCTCTTCCAGCTCGTTGGCCGAGGGCAGGCGGCCCAGATCGGCACTCAACGCCTGGTTGCGGTTTTCCAACTGGCGCAGCTGGCTGCGCAGATCCTCGGCCTGGGCGGCCTGGCTCTGCTCGGCCTGACGCACCTGCTGCAGTTGCCAGATGCTCCAGCCGCCGACCCCCAGGCCACCGGCGGCTACCAGCAGGGCCAGCAGCGCCAGGCCGGACGCCTTGCCCGAGCCCTTGCGGCGCACGCCTGCCGGTGGCGGTAATGGCGGCGGCGAAACGGGAGTCACGACTGGATCGGGAGAGACGTCGTCGGCGCGGGGGGCTTGAGTTTCGCTCACGGGAATTCCTTGTAGGGTCAATCCGGATGGTGATGGGCAAGCGCGGCGATCAAGGCACTGGCGCTGGCGCCCTGGCACTCGATGATGAGTTCGCAGCCGCTGGCGCGAGCCAGTTCGGCCACGCGGGCGCTGGGTACCAGCAGGGGATAACGGCGCACCGCGGGCCAATCCGCACCCGCACAGGCCTGCAGATGCGCGAAACCCTGCCCACTGCTGACCATGATGGCATTCAGGCGTTCCGCTGCCAGGGTCTCTAGGACCTGCCCTGCGGGGTACTCCGGGCACTGGCGGCGATAGAGTTCGAGCACCTCGACGCGGGCGCCGCGGGCGGTGAGGGTTTCGACCAGCAGGTCGCGGCCGCCCTCCCCACGCAGAAGCAGCACCTCGGGCTCCGGGCGCTGCAAGGCTTCCTGCAAGGCCGGCAGGGCCAGCAGGCCTTCGCTGTCCTCACGCTGAGGGTAGTGCACCAGCAGCCCATAGTCTTCGAGCACGGCGGCGGTGGCCGCACCTACGGCGAACCAGGCCTGCAGCGGCGGTTGCGGCCAGTACTGATCGAGGGCGGCGAGACCCAGACGGGCCGCCGGCTTGCTCACCACCAGTACGGCGGCATAGCGATCGAGATCGAGCCAGAGCGAGCGCTGTGCAGGCGTTTCCGCCAGCGGCTGCAAGTCCAGCAAGGGCAGGCTGGCAGTGGCGATGCCCGCCTGATTCAGGGCCGCGGCCAGCGGTGGATTCTCTTCCGCCGGCCGGGTCAGCAGCAGCCGCCAGCCGCTCATGATGCGCCGCTGGTCCCGTAGACGGCGTCGAGGATGTCCTGGGCGCCCTGGGCGAGCAGGTCCTCGGCCACCGCCACGCCAAGGGTGGCGGGGTCGTTCAGCGGGCCGCGGGCCTCGGCGCGCAGCAGCAGGCCGCCATCGGGCTGGCCGACCAGGCCTCGCAGCCAGAGCAACTCGCCCTGCTGCACGGCATAGCAGGCGATGGGCACCTGGCAGCCGCCATTGAGACGGCGATTCAGGGCGCGCTCGGCAGCCACCCGGCGTTCGGTGTCGAAATGGTGCAGGGGTTCGAGCAGCGCATGGACCTCGGCATCGTCGGTCCGGCACTCGATGCCCACGGCGCCCTGGCCACCCGCCGGCAGGCTGTCTTCGACGGTCAGGCATTCGCGGATGCGCGCGGCGAAGCCCAGGCGGATCAGTCCGGCAGCGGCCAGGATGATGGCGTCGTAGTCGTCGGCATCGAGCTTGGCCAGCCGGGTGTTGACGTTGCCGCGCAGGAAGCGGATCTCGAGATCCGGGCGCAGGGCCAACAACTGGGCCTGGCGTCTCAGGCTGGACGTCCCCACCACGCTGCCCCGGGGCAACTCGGCAAGACCGCTGTAGCGGTTGGAGACGAAGGCGTCACGGGGGTCTTCCCGCTCGCAGATGGCGTACAGGCCGAGACCTGCGGGAAACTCCATGGGCACATCCTTCATGGAGTGCACGGCGATGTCGGCGCTGCCGTCGAGCAGGGCGTTTTCCAATTCCTTGACGAACAGGCCCTTGCCACCGATCTTGGCCAGCGGCGCATCGAGCAGCTTGTCTCCACGACTGATCATCGGCAGCAGGCTGACCCGCAGACCCGGATGCGCCGCTTCGAGGCGATCCTTGACAAAGTTGGCTTGCCAGAGCGCCAGGGCACTCTGGCGCGTGGCGATACGAATTTCGCGGGGCATGGGCATTACCGGCACGTCAGGACGTCAGATTGCCGGCCATGATAGCAGGTCGGCCGGCGCCCCTATCCCGCCAAGCGCCGGTCGTCGGCCCGGAAGCGCCGTCAGATGCTGTGCATCAGGCGACGCACACCGGCCACATGGCGGCGGCTGACAGTGAGGGCGTCGCCGTTCATGCCCTTGAGGAACAGCTGGAAGTGACCCAGGGGCGTCCGCTGCAACCGCTCGATGCGCTCGCGGGAAACCAGCGCATTGCGGTGGATACGCACGAAGCGCTCGCCGAATTCGTCTTCCAGCGCCTTGAGCGGCTCGTCCAGCAGCACCTCGCCGCCGGAATGCCTGAGGGTCACGTACTTGTGATCGGCAATGAAGTAGACCACGTCGTCCAGCGGGATCAGCTCGATGCCCTTGCGGGTCCGCGCGCTGATATGGCTGCGCGGACCCGGGCCACCACTGGCCGGCGGCTTGGTCAGGGCAGCCAACTGCATCCGGTTGGGACGCTGGGCCTTGCTCAGGGCCGCGGCCAGGTCTTCCTGTCGCACCGGCTTGACCAGATAGCCCACGGCGCTGACCTGGAAGGCGTCGAGCGCGTATTCGTCATGGGCGGTCACGAAGATCACCGCGGGCGGCGATTCGCGCTCGCAGAGTCGCGCGGCCACCTGCAGGCCGTCCAGACCCGGCATGCGGATGTCGAGCAGGACGATGTCAGGCTTGAGGTTTTCGACCAAAGCGAGGGCTTCCTCACCGTTGGTGGCTGTTGGCTCCAGGGCGGTATAACCGTCCAGTTGCCCCACCAGACGGGCCAGACGCTCGCGCGCCAAGGGTTCGTCATCGACGATCAGGACATTCATAAGCTCAGGCTTCCCGCATGAGTCGCTCGCATGGATAGCGAAGAGACGTTGTATGCCGCTGGTCGCGGCGTTCGATTTTGAGACTCGCAGCTGGTCCGAAAAGTGCCGTCAATCGCGCCTCGATATTGCTTAAAGCTTGACGGGTGCCCTTGGGTGGGCGTGGCTGCTGCTCCACCTCCGGGTCATAGGGATTGCTGATGACCAGTTCGAAGACCCCGTCCCGGTAGGTGGCGAAGATGGTTACCAGGCCGCCTTCGATGCGCGGCGCGACGCCATAGATCAGGGCGTTTTCCAGCAACGGCTGCAGCGTCAGCTGGGGAATCGGCAGGTCCGCCGGCACCCCGTCCACGTCCCACTGCAGCTGCAGGCGATCGCCCAGGCGCAGGCGCTCGATCTCCAGATAGCGCCGCGACAGTTCCAGCTCCTCGGACCAGCGTACCCGGCTGCCCGGCTGGGCCAGGCTGGCGCGAAACAGCGCCGACAGGTCCAGCACCGCGCGCTCGGCCTTGTCGGCGTCCAGGGCGACCAGGCTGGCGATGCTGTTCAGGCTGTTGAACAGGAAATGCGGGCGGATGCGCGCCTGCAGCGACTCGATGCGCGCCTGCAATTCGGCCTGCTGCTGGCGGCGCCACTGGCTCTGCAGCCAGAAGTAGCGCAGCAGCAGCATGGACATGATCAGGGCGATCAGCGCGTGCCTCATGTACAGCCGCACCTCGCCGACCCGCTGCAGGGGCCCGGCCAGCTGCAGCCAGTCGGCCACCAGGGTGCAGAGCAGCGTCAAGGCCACCACGATGGCGCAGCAGAAGCCGCCCGCCACCACCGGTCGATGGCGTGCCAGCCAGGGCCGCAGGCGACAGAGCAGCGCCGCCGACAGCAGCACGATCCATTGCACGAACAACGAGACCAGCGCCAGGCGGATCCAGTTGAACTGCAGGGTGAAGGGTTCTGCCAGCACCAGGACGAGCACCAGCAACTCGGCCAGCACCACCAGCACGAGCAGGGCTTCCGGTTCGCAGAGCGCCGGGACGAAGAAGTCGTCGACCTTGACAGGTCGGGGAGTTTTGCGGCGTTCGAGTATCATGGAGGCAGTGTGGGTCAGATACCACTCGTCGGCAAGTCGGCTCCGTTGAATCGGGCCGGCGCCCGCTCGGGACTGCTATCATCGGCCTCTTCTCACCCTTACCGACAAGCCCAGCAGCAGGCCGATCCATGAGCAGCGAAAAAACCAACCAGTCCTGGGGCGGACGCTTCAGCGAACCCGTCGACGCCTTCGTCGCCCGCTTCACCGCCTCGGTGGACTTCGACAAGCGCCTCTATCGCCACGATATCCTCGGCAGCCAGGCCCATGCCCGCATGCTGACCCAGGCCGGGGTGCTCAGCGAAGCCGAGCGCGACGCCATCGTCGCCGGGCTGGACGAGATCCGCGGCGAGATCGAGGCCGGTACCTTCGAGTGGCGCGTCGACCTGGAAGACGTGCACATGAACATCGAGGCACGCCTGACCGAGCGCCTGGGCGTGGTCGGCAAGAAGCTGCACACCGGACGCAGCCGCAACGACCAGGTGGCCACCGACATCCGCCTCTGGCTGCGTGACGAGATCGACGCCATCCTTGTCGAGCTCAACCGCCTGCAGGAAGGTCTGCTGCAACTGGCCGAGACCGAAGCCGACACCGTCATGCCCGGCTTCACCCACCTGCAGACCGCGCAACCCGTGACCTTCGGCCACCACCTGCTGGCCTGGTTCGAGATGCTTTCCCGCGACCACGAGCGCCTGGTCGACTGCCGCAAGCGCGTCAACCGCATGCCCCTGGGCAGCGCCGCGCTGGCCGGCACCACCTACCCCATCCAGCGCCAGGTCACCTGCGAACTGCTGGGCTTCGAGGCCATCGGCGGCAATTCCCTGGACGGCGTCTCGGATCGCGACTTCGCCATCGAATTCTGCGCCGCGGCCTCCCTGGCGATGATGCACCTGTCGCGCTGCTCCGAAGAGCTGGTGCTCTGGACCAGCGCCCAGTTCCAGTTCATCGACCTGCCCGACCGCTTCTGCACCGGCTCCTCGATCATGCCGCAAAAGAAGAATCCCGACGTCCCCGAACTGGTGCGCGGCAAGACCGGCCGGGTATTCGGCGCCCTCACCGGCCTGCTGACCCTGATGAAGGGCCAGCCGCTGGCCTACAACAAGGACAACCAGGAAGACAAGGAACCGCTGTTCGACGCCGCCGACACCCTGCGCGACTCCCTGCGGGCCTTCGCCGACATGGTCCCGGCCATCAAGCCCAGGCGCGAGATCATGCGCGAGGCGGCCCGCCGCGGCTTCTCCACCGCCACCGACCTCGCCGACTACCTGGTGCGCAAGGGCCTGCCCTTCCGTGACTGCCACGAGATCGTCGGCCATGCGGTCAAGTACGGCGTGGACAGCGGTAAGGACCTGGCCGAGATGAGCCTGGACGAACTGCGGCGCTTCAGCGACCAGATCGAGCAGGACGTCTTCGCCGTCCTGACCCTGGAAGGTTCGGTCAATGCCCGCGACCATATCGGCGGTACCGCCCCGGCCCAGGTCCGCGCCGCCGTGCAACGCGGTCGCGCGCTGCTGGCCCAGCGCTGATCCGGCCACTGCGCTGCTCGCTCGCAGCTCCGCGGGCGGGCGCGCAAGCCGCCGGCCGAAGACCCCGCCCCTGCCGCTCATCGGCAGGGCGAACGGGCGCAAGGGCACTCCACCGCCCCGCAGGCGCCTGAGCCGAAGACAAGGGCTCTAGGCCAGGGCTCTCTGCGCAAGGGGGCCGGAAAGCCGGTCAGACGACGGCCGACCAGCCGTTGATAGGTACGACGACTGGCGCTCAGGACTGCGACCCGGCAGCCGATACTGGAGACTTGACCAGCCGTTCGAGTCAAGTCTCATGCGCCTTTCAGCCTGTTCCATCCTGCTTTGCGGAATGTTCGCCGCGGCTTCCAGCCAGGCCGCCCTGCCGCCGCCGCTGCCACAGACGCTCACCTGGCATGTCCAGCTGAACGGCGTGCTGCAAAAGCCCAATCGCACCCTCTACGACATCGATCTCTATGACACCAGCAAGGCGGTGATCGCCAACCTGAAAGGCAATGGGAAGACGGTGATCTGCTATTTCAGCGCCGGCACCTGGGAAGACTGGCGGCCCGACGCCGCGCTCTATCCCAAGGCCGCCCTGGGCAAGGCGCTGGACGCCTGGCCGGGGGAACGCTGGCTGGACATCCGCCGTGCCGACGTCCGCGCCCTGCTGGCCAAGCGGCTGGACCTGGCGGTGCAGAAGGGTTGCCAGGGCGTGGACCCGGACAACGTCGACGGCTTCAGCAATCCCAACGGCCTCAAGCTGACCAAGGCCCAGCAGCTGGACTTCCTCAACTGGCTGGCCGACGAGGCGCACAGGCGCAGTCTGCTGGTGGGTCTGAAGAACGCCGTGGACCTGGTGCCGAGCCTGTACAGCAAGTTCGACTTCGCCCTCAACGAGAGCTGCTACGACTACGCCGAGTGCAACGCCTACAGCTACTTCCGCACCCAGAAGAAGCCGGTGATGATCATCGACTACGGCCTCTACAGCACCAAGCGCTGCAGCCAGGCCAAGACCTCGGGCTACAACCTGCAGTTCTACCCGCTGTCGCTGGCGGCGCTGGGCACCGCCTGCAAGTAGGCAGGCGCTCAGTCGAGGCCGGCCTTCTTGTGCGATCTCTGCCCCAGCGCGATCCAGTCCAGATCGCCCTCGCCCTGGGCGACGGCCTCCAGCAGGTTGTCTCTCAGGACACTGGCGAAGGGTAGCGGTACCGCCTTTTCCTGACCGGCCGCCAGGGCCAGGCCGACGTCCTTGAGTCCCAGGCTGAGCTTGAAGGCCGCCGGCGAGAACTTTCGCTCGGTCAGCAGGCGGCCATAGTTCTGGTACACCGGCGCGGCGAACAGGGTGCTGGTGAGGATCTCCAGCAGCGCTGCGGGCTCTACGCCGTAGCTGCGCGCCAGGGCGGTACTCTCGCCCATGGTCTCGATGGCGCTGGCGATCATGAAGTTGCCGGCGATCTTGACCACATTGGCCTGCCGCGGCTCCGTGCCCACCGGCCAGGTCTTGCGCCCCAGGACGTCGAGCAGCGGCTGGACGCGCTGGATCGCTTCGGCCTCGCCCGCCACCACGATGTTGAGCTGGCCACTGGCGGCCACGTCGGTGCGCCCGAACACCGGCGCCGCCACATAACCCACGCCCGCCTCGGCATGGCGGGCGACCAGTTCGTCGACCAGGGCCACCGACAGGGTGGCCATGCTGACGTGGACCAGCCCGGCCCGTGCCTGCTGCAGGGCGCCGCTGTCGAGGATCACTTCGCGGGTGGCCGCGTCATTGGCCAGGATGCTGAAGACCACCTCGGTCTCGAAGGCCTCCGCGGGCGACGCCGCCGCGCAGGCACCCTGCCCGACCAGGCCCTGCACCGGCTCCGGGGAGCGATTCCAGACCACCAGCTCATGGCCCGCCTTGAGCAGATTGGCGGCCATGCCCTGGCCCATGCCACCCAGACCGATGAATCCGATACGCATAGCTTTGCCCCCTCGAGGTGCGATGGATGCCGCCGGCTACAGCCAGCGGCGAAACTTGAACCAGGCATAGGGAATCAGCGCCGAGACCACCATGGCGCCCAGCGCCAGCGGATAGCCGAAATGCCAGTCCAGCTCCGGCATGACCTTGAAGTTCATGCCGTAGATGGTGCCCACCAGGGTCGGTGGCAGGAACAGCACCGAGGCGATGGTGAATACCTTGACGATGTTGTTCTGCTCCACGCTGATCAGGCCCAGGGTGGCGTCGAGCAGAAAGCCTATCTCGCCGTTCATCCTGGCCTGGTAGTCACTCAGCGAGCGGACGTCGCGTTCCAGCGTCTTGAACCAGGTCTTGGCCGTGCCGGAGATCCAGGTGGCACCCGCGCGCCGCAGGTAGGAGACGATGCGATTGATGCCCAGCAGACTCTCGCTGAGCTGGGCCAGCAGCTGGTTGCTGCGGCCGAGCTGCTTGACGATGGATTGCAGGTCGGTCTTCGGCTGCTTTTCCTGATGGGGATCCAGGGGTTCGCGAAACACCGCCTTGGCCAGGCGATTGAGATGCGCCTGTACCGATTCGAGGATGTCGGCCACGCGGTCCACCAGGCTGTCCAGCAGCGAGGCGAAGATGACATCGCTGCGGCAGTGCTGGCTCGCCTGCTGCTGGGCCTTGCCGAGAAAGGCCTTGAAGGCGGCCAGTTCGGCGTAGCGCACCGTCACCAGCCACTCGGGCGTCAGCACGAAATTGACCACCGAGGCCTGCGGCTGATGCTCGCTGAAGCCGCTGACCACGGTGGTGGTCAGGTGCAGGGCCTGGTCGGTCTGGTAGAGTCGCGAGGATTCCTCGATCTCGGCGATTTCTTCCCGGGTGGGGATGTCCATCGCCAGCGCCTGTTCGAGATAGCGTTCCTCTGCCTCGCTGGGGTCGAGCAGATCGACCCAGAGCAGATCCGCGGGCAGCGGGTCTCCCGGCGACAAGGGCTGCGCGACCAGCTCGTCGGCGGACAGGCGATAGCAGGTGATCATCGAGAAGACTCCAGGCCAGAATCAGGGGTCGCACTGTAACAAAAGGTATCCAGACATGATTGACCACGCCGATGACGAAGAATCCTTCGTGTCCGCCCATCTGATCGAAGCGGTGGAGAACCAGCTCGCCGCCGGCGAGCCGGATTATGTCCAGGCCGTACTCAACAAGCTGACCCTGGTCGGCTACGACCGCGAGGAAGCGGTGCTGCTGATGGCCCAGGCGCTGTCCTTTGAGATCGCCGCCATGCTCGACGTCGATCGCCCCTTCGACAGCGCCCACTACGAGCGCCTGCTGCGGGCTCTACCGGAACTGCCCGAGGTCGCGGACGATTAGGCCTCGGCCGGCTCCAATGCCAGCAGTTCCACCTGCTGCTCCTTGCCGCCGGGCACCGGCCAGCTCAGGTGCTCGCCAGGCGTCGCCCCGAGCAGCGCGCTGCCGGCCGGCGCCAGCACCGAGACCCGCCCCTCGCCACCGGCATCCTCCGGATAGACCAGCACCACCTGGTACTCCTTGCCGGTATCGGTCTCGCGGCAACGCACCCGTGAATTCATGGTGACCACCGCACCGATCTCCTCGGGCGCCACTACCCGCGCCTGGGCCAGTTCCTCGTCCAGGGCCTCGGCCACGGGCCCGAATTCGGGCAGGGCGTCGAGCAGGCGTTCGAGACGGGGCAGATCGACGGCGGAAACGGTGATGGGCGATGCATGGCGCATGGCGGACTCCTGGAGGACGAGACGACGTGGCCCCTGCCGCGAGCAGCGGCGGACCAGCGGGATGACGGGCAACGGACGCCCAGTGGGAAGCCGCGATACGAGCGGCAAAAGAAAACGGCGCTCGAAAGGCGCCGTCAGGTCACGCTAGCACAGGGGTCGCGGCAACGGTCAAGCCGCACCGACCGCAGGTCGTCATAGCCCGGGCAGGGCCAGGCTCTCGCCGGTCTGCTCCAGGGTCACCCGCACCAGCAGCGCGCCGAGGGTCTCGGACGAGGTGTCGCAGATCCAGCTCTGGCCATCCCAGTCGAAGTGATAGCCGCCCGACCGCGCCGCCACCCAGAGCTGCACCAGCGGGGGCTGGCGGCTGAGGATGACCTGGCTGCCGTTGTCGAACTTGATCGTCAGCACGCCACCGGCATTTTCCAGATCGAGGTCCAGCCCGCTGTCGTCATAGGCGTCTTCGACCTGGCGCTGGGTCTGGTCGACGAGGTGGTGGAATTGCGCTTCGCTGAGCCGGCTCATGACGATCCTCGAAAGAAGGGAAACAATCGCCGCACGGTAGCGGGCCGTCCGGATGGCGTCCAGTCGCGGCGGCTGCCGGCAGCTGCGCTTCAGCCATCCGGGCGTGTCAAAGAGTCGCTCAACCCCGTTATACTCCGGGCAATATTCGCCTGAATAAAGGTTTAGCGTCATGAAGCGCCTGTCTCTCCTCTTCATCGCCTGCGCCTGCCTGCTGGCCGGCTGCGGTCAGAAAGGCCCGCTGTACCTGCCCGACGACCAGAAAGCCGCCAAAGAACACCGCCACGACGTGTTCTAGGGAGCCACCATGGAAGTCTTCGCTGTCCGTGCAGGTGAACTGCATGCGGAAGGGGTAGCCTTGAGCGCCGTGGCGCAGGAATTCGGCACCCCCGCCTACGTCTACTCGCGAGCGCACATCGAGGGCCAGTACCGCGCCTATACCGATGCACTGGCCGGTCTGCCGCACCTGGTCTGCTTTGCCGTCAAGGCCAACTCCAATCTCGGCGTGCTCAATGTCCTGGCCCGTCTCGGCGCCGGCTTCGATATCGTTTCCCGCGGCGAACTGGAGCGCGTCCTGGCCGCCGGTGGCGATCCGCACCGGGTGGTGTTCTCCGGGGTCGGCAAGACCCGCGACGACATGCGCCGCGCCCTGGAAGTGGGCGTGCACTGCTTCAACGTCGAATCCACCGACGAGCTGGAACGGCTGCAGCAGGTGGCCGCGGAGCTGGGTGTGGTCGCGCCGATCTCGCTGCGGGTCAATCCCGACGTCGACGCCGGTACCCACCCCTACATCTCCACCGGTCTCAAGGAAAACAAGTTCGGCATCGACATCGCCGACGCCGAGGCGGTCTACGCCCGCGCCGCCGAGCTGCCGAATCTGCAGATTCTCGGGGTGGACTGCCATATCGGCTCCCAGCTCACCACCCTGCCGCCCTTCCTCGACGCCCTCGACCGCCTGCTGGCGCTGATCGATCGCCTCGCCGAGCGCGGTATCGTCCTGCGCCACCTGGACCTCGGTGGCGGCCTGGGCGTGCGCTATCGCGACGAGCAGCCGCCGCTGGCCGGCGACTACATCCTGGCCATCCGCGAACGCACCGCCGGGCGCAACCTGACCCTGGTGTTCGAACCCGGCCGCTTCATCGTCGCCAACGCCGGCATCCTGCTGACCCGCGTGGAATACCTCAAGCACACCGCTCACAAGGACTTCGCCATCGTCGACGCGGCGATGAACGATCTGATCCGTCCGGCGCTGTACCAGGCCTGGATGGCGGTGGAGCCGGTGACCGCGCGCCAGGGCCAAGCCCGCCGCTACGACCTGGTCGGCCCCATCTGCGAGACCGGCGACTTCCTCGCCAAGGACCGCGAGCTGGTGCTGGCCGAAGGCGATCTGCTGGCCATCCGCTCCGCCGGGGCCTATGGCTTCACCATGAGTTCCAACTACAACACCCGTGGCCGTGCGGCCGAGGTGATGGTGGATGGCGACCAGGCGCACCTGGTCCGTCGGCGCGAGACGCTGGAAGAACTCTTCGCAGGCGAGAGCCGGCTGCCGGCCTGAGGGGAGTTCCATGCAACTGCGCTTCACCAAGATGCACGGTCTGGGCAACGACTTCATGGTCCTCGACCTGATCAGCCAGCACGCGCACATCCAGCCCAAGCACGTCCGTCTGTGGGGTGACCGCAAGACCGGTGTCGGCTTCGACCAGCTGCTGATCGTCGAGACCCCCAGCACCCCGGACGTGGACTTTCGCTATCGCATCTTCAACGCCGATGGCTCCGAGGTCGAACAGTGCGGCAATGGCGCCCGCTGCTTCGCCCGCTTCGTCTTCGACAAGCGCCTGACGGTCAAGAAGCAGATCCGCGTCGAAACCAAGGGCGGCATCATCGAGTTGCACCTCAAGGGCGACGGCCAGGTCCGCGTCGACATGGGCGCACCGCGCCTGCAGCCGGCCGAGATCCCCTTCCTCGCCGAGGCGGAGACCCTGAGTCATCCCGTCCAGGTCGAGGGCGAGACGGTCGAACTGACGGTGGTTTCCATGGGCAATCCCCATGGCGTGCTGCGGGTCGCCGACGTCGACCAGGCACCGGTGCTCACCCTTGGTCCCCAGCTGGAGTGCCATCCGCGCTTTCCGCAAAAGGCCAACATCGGCTTCCTGCAGATCATCGACGCCCAGCGCGCCCGCCTGCGGGTCTGGGAGCGTGGCGTCGGCGAAACCCGCGCCTGCGGCACCGGCGCCTGCGCCGCCGCGGTCGCCGGGATCCGCCAGGGCTGGCTGAAATCGCCGGTCAGCATCGAATTGCCGGGCGGCCTGCTCAACATCGAGTGGGACGGCGTCGGTCAATCGGTGCTCATGACCGGTCCGGCCACCCGTGTCTACGAAGGCCAGGTAAGAGTATGAGCGACACCCCCGAACTGACCGCGGACCAGGTCGCCGACTGGCTTCTGGACCATCCGCACTTCTTCGCCGATCGTGAAGAGCTGCTGGCAGAGATGCGCGTGCCCCATCAGCGGGGCACCGCCATCTCCCTGGTCGAACGGCAACTGGGTCTCTTGCGCGATCGCAATGGCGAGATGCGCCATCGCCTCGCCCACCTGATGGACGTGGCGCGGGACAACGACCGGTTGTTCGACAAGACCCGGCGGCTGATCATCGGCCTGCTCGATGCCAACAGCCTCGAAGAGGTGATAGGCACCGTCGAGGACAGCCTGCGCCATGAATTCAAGGTGCCCTACGTCGGCCTCATCCTGTTCCACGAGCATCCCCTGCCGGTCGGCCGCAGCGTCACGCCCGCTGAAGCACAAAAGGTGATCGGCGGCCTGCTGGGCGGCGAGAAGACCACCAGCGGTGTCCTGCGCGCCCACGAACTGGCCTTTTTGTTCGGCGACTCGGCCAAGGAAGAGGTCGGCTCCGCGGCTGTCGCCGCCCTCTCCCATCAGGGTCTGCATGGCGTCCTGGCGATCGGCAGCCCCGATCCCCAGCACTATCGCAGCAGCCTGGGGACACTGTTCCTCAGCCACGTGGCGGAAGTCCTGGCGCGGGTCCTGCCGCGCTTTCCCGTCCCCTTGCGTACGGTGCGCTGAGCCCGGGAGCGGAGCATGCAGGTCCAGCTCGATGCCTATCTCGACCACCTGCGGCTGGAGCGCCAGGTTTCGCCCCACACGCTCGACGGCTACCGGCGTGACCTGCGCAAGCTGCTGACCTTCGTCGAAGCCGAAGGCCTGAGCGACTGGGGCGGCCTGGACAGTCGCCGCCTGCGCGCCCTGATCGCCCAGCTGCATCGGGCCGGCGCCTCCAGTCGCAGTCTGGCGCGGCTGCTGTCGGCCTGCCGCGGCTTCTATCTCTACCTGATCCGCGAAGGCCACTGCAGCCAGGATCCGGCCCATGGACTCACGCCCCCCAAGGCACAGAAGGCGCTGCCCAAGGTGCTCGATGTCGACCGCTCCATGCAGCTGCTCGATGGCGCCGTGGAGGACGACTTCCTCGGCCTGCGTGATCAGGCGCTGCTGGAGCTGTTCTACAGCTCTGGACTGCGACTCTCCGAGCTGGTCGGACTGGACCTCGCGGACGTGGATCTGGCCCAGGGGCTGGTCCAGGTGCGCGGCAAGGGCAACAAGGAGCGGGTGCTGCCCATCGGCAGCAAGGCCCGGGATGCCCTGGAGGCCTGGCTCAAGGTCCGGCTGCAGGCCGCTCCGCGCGACGACGCCCTGTTCATCGGCCAGCGCGGTCTGCGCCTGACGCCC
Organism: Pseudomonas sp. BAV 4579; assembly: GCF_009765395.1. Classification (NCBI taxonomy): domain Bacteria; kingdom Pseudomonadati; phylum Pseudomonadota; class Gammaproteobacteria; order Pseudomonadales; family Pseudomonadaceae; genus Pseudomonas; species Pseudomonas sp. BAV 4579. The sequence goes on from NZ_WHOV01000005.1 coordinate 28,548, forward strand.
CGCGCGGTACAGCTGCGGGTGCGCGAGGCTGGCGTCCGTGAACTGGGCCAGCACCTGCATCCGCACATGCTCAGGCACAGCTTCGCCAGCCACATGCTCAGCGCCTCCGGCGATCTGCGCGCGGTGCAGGAGTTGCTCGGCCACGCCGACATCGCCACCACCCAGATCTACACCCACCTGGACTTCGGCCAACTCGCCGAGGTCTATGACAAGGCGCACCCCCGCGCCAAGCGCAAGGCCAGCCGATGACGATTCGCCTCGTGACCTTCGACCTCGACGACACCCTCTGGGAAATCGCGCCGGTCATTCATTCCGCCGAAGCCCTGCTGCGTGACTGGTTCGCCACCTCCGCACCGCGGCTGGGCAGCGTTCCGGTCGAGCATCTCTGGGCGATCCGCGATCGCCTGCTGCAAGAGGACGCCGGTCTCAAGCACCGGGTCAGCGAGATGCGCCGCCGGGTCATCCATCAGGCGCTGCTCGATGCCGGCTATGGCGAACCCGAGGCTGCCCAGCTGGCCGAGGCGGGCTTCGCGGTCTATCTGGCCGCCCGCCAGCAGGTCACCCTGTTCGACGATGTCCACCCCACCCTGGAACGCCTCGCCGATCGCTATACCCTGGGGGTGCTGACCAATGGCAATGCGGACGTCCAGACCATCGGCCTGGCCGACTACTTCCGCTTCGCCCTGAATGCCGAGCAGCTGGGCGTCGGCAAACCCGACCCCACGCCTTTCCGCGAGGCCCTGCGTCTCACCGGCATCGCCGCCGACGCCACCGTGCACGTGGGCGACAATCCCGTGGACGATGTCGCCGGCGCCCAGCGCGCCGGCATCCGCGCCGTCTGGTTCAACCCCTTGCAGAACTCCTGGCAGGGTCCTGGCAAGCCGGATGCGGAGATCCGCAGTCTGAGCGAACTTCCCTCGCTGCTGGAAGGCTGGTCAGGCAAGCCGTGAAGTCAGTAATACCAAATGCTGAAGGGCTGATTTTTTCGTGCTCGCCGGTCGTCTACCAGGCACCCGGGTTCTGTTAACCAATCGCCAAAATATTCGTCACACTTATCAACCTCGACAGTAGGCGCTTTGCGACCCCCTTCACCAAAAGCCGCGGAGCTGGACGATTTTTTGCCAAGCACACCTCATTTGGCCGGCGATTCCTCGATAACAACAGCGCCGATAGCCGTCTCGCTGGCCGGATTTCCCCTCCGGACCTCGCGTTGACAGTGCTAACCCTTTTGACAATCATTGCGACAAGTTCGAAGTAGCGCTGGCATTGCGCGCTGAACCAGCCGCCGTTCAGGTCAGGGAAGACAGCATTACCTCCCCCCTCCTCTGCGTCTCGCCGATGGCTTCTCAAGTTCCTGCTCAAACATCGTCAGGTCTTGATATCGGTAAATAACCCTCTGTTCATCCCGTCCAGGTGCAAACCCGTGCGGTAGCCATGTCCCAACCGGACTGGTTACCACCCAAGTCACGGCAAACCTGTGCGGTAGCCATGCCCGGTGCTGGACAGAAGGGGACGATCACCGTGCCAGCGAGCACCTGCAGGACTACAGGGATGTCACCCGAGCGGGACTTAATTCTTTTCACCCAGGCAACTTCAACCCTGCCTACAGCAGGCCGGCAAGTGGCTCAGCCAGGCCTACTTCGGCCTGCCGCCGTCACCGGCGACCTGGCCCGGTTTAGTTTAGAAAGTGCCTGGCAGACAGCTTCGAGCAAGTTCTCTTACTTCTGCTGCCGACACTGGCGGATTAATTATTGGCAAGGGTTAAAACAGGTACTGACCGACGTTCATCAGACGGTCATTAAGTCAATAAAGATTAAAACGATCCGCTGCATTTTTTGCTGACTGCCGGGCACTGTGAAAGCCAGTTTCAATCACGTTAATTGCGCCCTGAAGGCGCACAGAGAGGATGCCCCGATGGCAAGGAATGATCTATCGGAATCGACATTAGGATGTCTAATAGGCGGCGCCGGTCCGGCAGGCCTGGGATTCCTGTTCAATGCCATCAAGCGCGGTGCTCTGGAGCAACTCGCCCAGGCCGGCACCATCATCGTCGATGCCGGGACCGAACTCGGTGCCGGCAAGCTGGGTGACTATCAGATCATCGCCAACTCGGTGAGCGACGTCTTTCTGGACTGCCTGCGCGATCCGCTGCTGGCGCCCATTCTGGCCCCGCTGCAAGCGTCCCCGACCTTTCGCCACCTCAAGCTGAATTCCCAGGAAGCACCGGCGCTGCCCATCGTCGGCCAGCTCTTCCAGCAGGCCGCCGGCCTGGTCCTGCCATGGCTCGAACGCCAGTACGGCATCCCTACCTGGCGCCAGACCCGCATCACCGAAGTGACCTGCGAAGGTTCGAGCTATGTCGTCTGGCTGGAACAGGCCGGCGCCATCCGCCGCGTCCGCACCTCCAGCCTGGTGCTGAACCTGGGCGGCAAGCAGACCCGCCACAGCTTCGAAGAAAGCATCCAGGCCATGGGCCTGCAACTGCCCCAGAGTGCCTCGATCGACAGCTCCGACAATCTGCTGCGCCTGCAACCCGAAGCCCTGCGCCAGCGCTATCGGGCCCGCCTCAAGGATGGCGGTCCGATCTGCGTGGTCGGGGGTTCTCACAGCGCCTTCTCCGCCCTCGACAACCTGGCCAGCGCCCTGCACCACGATGGTCTGCGCGAACTGACCCTGGTCCATCGCTCACCGATCCGGCTGTTCTACGAGACCGCCGCCGAAGCTCTGGCCGCCGGCTACCCCTTCGACCCGCTGCAGGACATCTGCCCCATCTCCAAGCGGGTCAACCGCTCCGGCGGACTGCGCTACCGTGCCCACGAGATCGGCCGCCAGGTCCTTGCCGGTCAGGGCATCGGCGGTACCCCGGTCAAGGTCAAGACGCTGCAACTGGATGGCAGCGCCGAACAACTCGCCAGCGCCCAGACGCTGTTCGACAGCGCCGCCCTGCTGGTGCAGGGCATGGGTTACCAGCCCGTCGTGCCCGAACTGCGCTGCCAGGACGGCCGTCCGCTGACCCTGCGCACCCTGCGCGGCGGGCTGGACTCCGATGCCGCCGGCAGCCCGCTGGACCAGCATGGCCAGCGCCTCAAGGGCCTGCACCTGTTCGGCCTGGGCTCGGGATTGGCAGTGGATCCCCGCCTGGGGAGCGAGGCGTCCTTTTCCGGACGCATCTACGGGGTCTGGCAGTTCCACAACGATGCCAGTCGCGAGGCCCTGGAGTCGGTTCTGGAACGTCTGGACAAGCCCGGCGCCGCCTTCCGGCAACCGGCCAGTCCGGTCGCCGAACACGCTTGACCGAACCGACACGTATCAAGGACTCGATAAGCAGGTACCGGATCATGATCAATGTGACCAAGCCCTACCTTGGCGATAAGGAACGCTTCAAGGCGTATATCGACAAGATCTACGCCAACAACTGGATCACCAACCAGGGCCCTCTGCACGCTCAGCTCGAAGAGCGTCTGCGCGACTACCTGGGCGTCAGAAACATCATCCTGGTCAACAACGGTACCCTGGCCCTGCAGGTCGCCTACCGCGCCCTGGGCCTGACCGGCAGCGCCATCACCACGCCGTTCAGCTTCGTCGCCACCACCAGCACCCTGCACTGGGAAGGGATTCGGCCGGTGTTCGCCGACATCCATCCGGAAACCTGGAACCTGGATCCGGCCAACGTCGAAGCCGCCATCGAGCATGACACCTCGGCCATCGTCGCCACCCACGTGTTCGGCAATCCCTGCGATGTCCGCGGCCTGCAGCAGGTCGCCAACCGCCACGGCCTGAAGGTCGTCTACGACGGCGCCCATGCCTTCGGCACCCTGTTCGAAGGCCGCTCGGTCCTGCAGTGGGGCGACATCACCACCGTCAGCTTCCACGCCACCAAGCTGTTCCACACCATCGAAGGCGGCGCGATCATCACCGAGGATGACGAACTCGCCGAGCGCGTCCGCCGCATGATCAACTTCGGCATCGTCGATGCCGAGCGCATCGAAGGCGTGGGCATCAACGCCAAGCTCAACGAGGTCTCCGCGGCCATGGGGCTGTGCATCCTCGACGAGCTGGAAGACATCCTGGCCCGCCGCGCCGTCATCGGTCAGCACTATGAGAGACGCCTGCAGGGCACCTTCGACCTGCAGCGGCCCACCTACGGCACCCAGCTGAACTACAGCTACTTCCCGGTGGCCCTGCGCGACGAGCCGAGTCTGCTGGACACCAAGAAGGCGCTGAACGCCGTCGGCATCAATCCGCGCCGCTACTTCTATCCGTCGCTGGAAACCCTGGATTACCTGCAGCCCCAGGCGATCAAGCCGGTCTCACGCAAGCTGAGCCACCGCATCCTCTGCGTGCCGCTCTATCCGGACCTGCCGCAGGCGACCCAGGACCTGCTGATCGACACCCTGCTCCTCGCGCAGCAGAAAAAGACCAGCATAGAATCCCTGCGGGCACTCATCACTCCGGCACAGCTGCTGCCGAGCTGGGATTTTCCCGGCGACTCCTCTCCTGCTCTAATTTGACCCTGGCCCGCTATCTCCCATGACCAGTCCCGCGAAAGTGTCGGTGTTGCGCAACACCCTGATCAACTATGCCGGCCAAGCCTATGCGCTGCTGATCGGCATCTTGATCCAGCCGATGTATCTCGGTCATCTGGGTGCCGAAACCTATGGTCTGATCGGCTTCTTCGCCGTGCTGCAGACCTGGCTGCAACTCCTCGACGTCGGCATTTCCGCGTCCCTGGTGCGCGATGTCGCCCATGGCCGTGGCCAGACCGGTGCCGGGCGCACCCGCGGCCAGCTGCTGCGCTCGCTGGAATTCATCTTCATCCCCCTGGCGACCCTGGCCTTTGTCGCCATCGAGCTGAACTCGGAGTGGATGGCGGGTCACTGGCTCAATGTCCAGGGGCTGCCCACCGAGACCGTGGCCCACTGCATCGGACTGATGGGGCTGATGATCGCCTTCCGCCTGCTGTCGACGCTGTACAAGAGCGGCGTCCAGGGGGTCGAGCTGCACGGCTGGCTGAATCTGGTCAATGTGCTGATCGCCACCGTCCGCTACTTCGGCGGCCTGATCCTGGTGATGTGGATTTCCCAGGAGCCGCTGGACTTCTTTGTGTTCCAGGCCTTCGTCGCCGTGTTCGAGATGCTGGTCTATGCGCTCAAGGCCTATCGGCTGCTGCCCAACCCCACCTGGTGGAGCGGCTTCGACTGGCAGCGGGTCAAGCCCATCGTGCCCTTCGCCCTGAGCATGTCCTTTACCTCGATCCTGTGGATCGCCCTGACCCAGCTCGACAAGCTGGTGCTGTCCAAGGCGCTGCCCCTGGCCGAGTACGGCTACTTCAGCCTGGTGGCGCTGATCTCCACCGGTATCGTCACCCTGACCAATCCGCTGGTGCAGGCGCTGCTGCCGCGCATGACGGTGCTGGTGTCCCAGGACAAACCGCTCGAACTGGAACGGCTCTATCGCAACGCGGCGCGCTTCGCCTTCGCCATCCTGCTGCCGCTGGCGGCCATGGTGGCCTTCCATGGCGAGGCGCTGGTCTTTGCCTGGACCGGCGACAAGGTCTCCGCCCACTGGAGCGAGCCGATCCTGTTCTGGTACGCCCTGGGCTCGGCGCTGCTCGCCCTGAGCCAGTTCCAGTTCTATCTGCAGTACGCCTACGGCAAGTTGCGCCTGCACGTCTGGTACAGCCTGGTATCCGCGGCCATCTCGGTGCCCATCGTGATCCTGGTGGTCCTGCACTACGGCGTCTATGGCGCAGCGCTGGCCTGGTTCTTCATGCGCCTGATCCCCTTCGTGATCTGGCCGATGATCGTCCACGGCCGCTTCGCGCCGAATCTGCAGCGCTACTGGAACCAGGACCTGCTGGTGGCCGTGGTGGTGACCGCCATCGGCGTGGGCCTGAGCAAGCTGCTGTACCAAGAGATTCAACCGCAGGAGCGGTTCTCGATCCTGGCCACCCTCGCCTTGGGCGGTGGCCTGACCCTGGTGCTGATGGCGCTGAGCTACGTGCTCTGTTCTCCGAAACAGACCCGCTCGCGCCTGTTTTCCCAACTCTACAAAGCAGGTATCTGACATGGACGCTCGGACCGAAGCAGAGATCATGAAGAACTGGCCGACGGATTGCAGTCGGCCGGTCGCCAGCATCGTCTGCCTGACCTTCAACCATCGCGAGTACATCGGCCAGGCCATCGACGGCTTCCTGCGCCAGCAGACCGATTTCCCCTTCGAGATCATCGTCAACGACGACGCCTCGACCGATGGCACCCGGGAAATTCTCAAGGACTACGAGAGTCGCTATCCCCGGCTGATCCGCCTGATCCTGCAAAAGGAAAACCAGTACAGCCAGGGCAAGCCCTATGGCATGCCGGTGTTCCAGCACGCCCGCGGCGACTACATCGCCTACTGCGAAGGCGACGACTACTGGAACGATCCGCGCAAGCTGCAGCTGCAGGTGGACTTCCTGGAGAACAACCGGGACTACGCCCTGACCTTCCACGCCTCCTATGCCTTCAACAGCAAGGGGATCGTCAATCCGCAGCGGTTCGGTGGCCAGGATCACTACGACCGCAGCGAAACTGAGCTGAAGAAGGCGCTGCCGCTGTCCACCCTGACCGCCTGCTTCCGCAACGTCCTGCGCGAATTGCCGCCGGAGCTGGAAACCGCTGCGCTCATGGACATCGTCTGGTGGTCGCTGCTGGGTGCCCACGGCAAGGGCAAGTTCATGGAGGAGATCCGCCCCGCCGCCTACCGCGTGCACGAGGGCGGGATCTTTTCCATGCGTGCCAGCCAGAAGCGCCTGCAGATGGATCTCCACACCCAGTACTGCCTGGCCAACTACTACTACCGGCTGGGCGAGCGCGACCTGCATGTCTTCTTCCTGCGCCAGGTCCTGAGTCTTTCGCTGTCCTCGATTCCACCGACGCAGAAGGTCAAGGCGCTTCTGCGGGCGGTAAGCAACATCACCCTCAACATCGGCCGACGCTTCGCCCCCAAACGCGTCACCTACTGAACTTACACAGCGCAGCTTTACGGCTGCCAGGTATCCAGCTAAAAGGAAGGGACCCCAATGACCGTCATGCAGCGCTCTTCGTTCGAACAACACGAAGAACAACATCTGGATCTCAAGACGATGGCCCTCACGCTTCTTGACCACAAGAAGCTGATCGCAGGCATCACTGCGGGCTTTCTGGCCGTGGGCATCGCCTACGCCGTGCTGTCCACCCCGCAGTACGTCGCCGGCGCGATGATCCAGATCGAACCCAAGAAGAATGCGCTCACGGCGGTCGCCGAGACCGTGGTGCGACCCAATTCGGCCTCGCCGGCCGTGGCCGAGATCGAGCTGCTGAAGTCGCGCGCGGTGCTGACCAAGACCGTGGAGAATCTGCGCCTGGACATCGAAGCCAAGCCGCGCTTCTTCCCGCTGATCGGCCACTACCTGTGGCGCCACTACGAAGCCGAGAAGCCAGGTCAGCTGGCGGACAGCTGGCCGCAACTGCGCGGCTTCGCCTGGGGCGGCGAGCAGATCGACGTCTTCCAGTTCGACGTCCCGGACGACATGTATGGCGAGACCCTGACGGTGGTCGCCGGCAGCAACGGCCGCTATCGCCTGCTGGACAAGGACAAGCAGCCCCTGCTCGACGGCCAGGTCGGCCAGATGGCCGCCGGTAACGGCTATCGCATGCAGATCAAGACCCTGACCGCGCGCCCCGGCACCGAATTCAAGGTGACCCGCAATCGCGTCATCACCACCGCACAGCTCTATCAGAATCGCATCAAGACCAGCGAAGCCGGCAAGGAATCGGGGATCATCTACCTGTCCCTGGCGGACGAGAATCCCGACCTGGCCAAGAGCGTCCTGTCCGAGATCAGCCGCCTGTACGTCATGCAGAACGTCGAGCGCAGCTCGGCGGAAGCCGCCCAGCGCCTGGACTTCCTGCGCGGCCAGCTGCCGGCGGTGCGCAAGGATCTGGAAAGCGCCGAAGCGGCCCTGAACAGCTATCAGACCAACAGCCGCTCCGTGGACATCAGCCTGGAAACCAAGGCCGTCCTGGACAAGATCGTCACCCTCGACACCTCCATCTCCCAGCTCAAGCTCAAGCAGGCCGAATACGATCGCCTCTATACCCGCGATCACCCCAGCTACAAGACCTTGCTGAACCAGCTCGCCCAGCTGGAAGTGGAAAAACGCAGTCTGCAGCGCAAGGTGGAAGCCCTGCCCAGCACCCAGCAGGAGCTGCTGCGCCTGAACCGCGACATGAAGGTCACCAACCAGACCTATCAGCTGCTGCTGAACCAGGCCCAGGAACAGGACATCATCCGCGCCGGCACCATCGGCAACGTGCGCCTGGTCGACAATGCCGACGTCAACCTCGACGAGCCGGCCACCAATCGCAAGATCGCGCTGATCCTGTCGCTGCTGCTGGGTCTGGTGACCTCGGTGGTGGTGGTGTTCGTCCGCCAGGCCTTCCAGAAGGGCATCGAGAATCCCGACACCGTCGAACAGATCGGCCTGCCGGTCTATTCCACCCTGCCCTTCACCAAGGACCAGGAGCGTCTGAATCGTCGCCTGAAGAAGAAGACCCGTACCGGCGAACCCAACCTGCTGAGCGTGGTGCAACCGGCCAACCTGGCGGTGGAATCCCTGCGCAGCCTGAGATCCAGCCTGCACTTCGCCATGCTGGAAGCCAAGAACCGGGTGATTATGATTTCCAGCCCGACCCCGGGCGTCGGCAAATCCTTCGTTTCCAGCAACCTCGCCACCGTGGTCGCCCAGTCGGGTCAGCGCGTGCTGCTGATCGACGCCGACATGCGCAAGGGCTATCTGCATCGCGTGTTCGGCCTGCAACCGCAAGCCGGCCTGTCCGAGCTGCTGACCGGTCGCAGCAAGCTGCGTGAAACCATCGTGCCGAGCGGCATCGCCCAACTGGACATCATCAGCTGTGGCCAGGCCGCGCCGAACCCCTCGGAGCTGCTGATGCACGCCAACTTCTCCCGTCTGCTGGACGAAGTGGGCAGCCTCTACGACCTGGTCATCATCGATACCCCGCCGATCCTGGCGGTGACCGATGCCGCCCTGGTGGGTCGCCTCGCCGGCACCACCCTGCTGGTCACCCGTTTCGGTCAGAGCACCCTCAAGGCGGTGGAGAACTCCCGTCGGCGCTTCGCCCAGAACGGCATCACCATCAAGGGCGCCATCCTCAACGGTGTGCAGCGCAAGGCCTCGACGTCCATGGAAGACGATGGCGTCTACGGCTACTACGAATACGGCCCCCGTACCTGATACGCCGCTCCGCCGCACCTGACTGCTCCTAGAGAAGGAACTCGCCCATGACGCTCGCCCATCCCGCCGGTCACTGGTATCTGGTGCAGACCAAGCCCAACCAGGAAGTCCGCGCCGAAGAAAACCTGAGCAGACAGGGTTATGTCTGCTTCCGGCCCCAGCGCGAGCGCCAGGCCTCCGGCAGAAGTCGCGCGAGCGGCAGCGAGTCGCTGTTCCCGGGGTATCTGTTCATTCAGCTCAACGACGTGAACGACAACTGGTACCCCATCCGCTCGACGCGCGGCGTCAATCGGATCGTCAGTTTCGGCACCCAGCCGACGGCCGTGAGCGAAGGCATCATCGACGATATCCGCCAGCGCCTCACCGCGCTGGCGGAGCCTGCACCCAGCCATCAGCCCGGTGAGACCGTGCGGGTGCAGTACAGCCAGGAGCTGGAAATGGACGCCGTGTTCCTGGGTGCCGATGGCAACGAACGGGCCATCATCCTGCTGCGCATCCTGCAACGCGAACAACGGGTCAGCGTCGCTCTTGATCAACTGTCGGCAGTCGCCACCGTCAACCAGCGGCTGCGCGCCTGACCAAGAACTGTAAGGCCCTTTGGAGGAATCTGTTCATGCAATGCAAGACCACGGTCGTTACCGTCACCTACGGCAATCGCCTCGGCTATCTGGAGCAGCTGGTCACCCGCGCCCTGGCCGAACGCACCATTCACCAGGTCGTCGTGGTGAGCAATGCGGCCACGGTGTCGCTGGATAGCCTCGAAACCCGCTGGCCCGGTCAGGTCAAGGTGATCAACCTGAGCGAGAACACCGGTTCCGCCAACGGTTACGCCGTGGCCCTGGAAGCCGCCCTGGCCACCGATACCACCCATATCTGGATGATGGACGACGACAACGCGCCCCTGGGCGATGCCCTCGACGTGCTGCACCGTCGCCTCGACGAACTCGGCGCCGTCCACGGTCGCGACAAGGTCGCCGTGCTCGGCTATCGGCCGACCCAACAGGCCGATATCGCCCAGTGCATCCCGATCCGGATGATCACCCAGCCGCGTTCGAGCTACTTCGGCTTCCACGTGGCCCGCATCCCCTACAAGATCTGGCGCCGCCTGCCCTGGGGCCGTCCGCGCGGTGGTCAGCCGGAAGCCCTGGTCGAGCTGCCCTTCGCCCCCTATGGCGGCATGCTCGCCCACCGCAGCCTCTACGAGCGCATCGGCCTGCCCCTGCGCGAGCTGGTGCTCTACTCCGACGACACCGAGTACACCTATCGCATCACCCAGGCCGGCGGAAAGCTGTTCATGGTCACCGAGGCGGAACTCGAAGAACTGGAGCACTCCTGGAACATCAAGGAAGGCACCAGCAACGTCTATCAGAACTACCTGCAGGCCGGCTCGGACTTCCGTGCCTACTACGCCGCGCGCAACCAGGCCTGGTTCGACAAGAACGTCTGGGCCAGCTCCCGGCCGATGTACAGCCTCAACCGCTACGTCTTCCACACCCTGCTCAAGTGGTTCGCCCGTGACGACAAGAGCCGTCAGCGCCTGGCGCTGATCCGGCAGGCGGTCCAGGACGGCGAAACCGGCGCGCTGGGGATAAACCGCAGCTATCCGCTATGAAACTGCTCTTTCTCAACAGCTTCTATCCGCCCCATGTGGGCGGTGGCGCGGAGCTCATCCTGCAACGCAGCGTGGAAGGCTTCCAGCAGCGCGGTCACGACGTGGCCGTGCTGGTGACCGGTCCCGAGCAGGGTGTGCGGCAGGAGACGGTGAACGACGTTCGCGTCTATCGCGCCGGGCTGAAGAATTTCTACTGGCCCCTGACCCAGCAGCGCCCCGGTCCGCTGGCGCGCTTCGGCTGGCACTTTCGCGACCAGTACAACAGCGCGATGCGGGCGCCCCTGCGCCAGGTGCTGCAACAGGAAAAGCCGGACCTGGTGGTGTGCCACAACCTGTCCGGCTGGTCGGTCGCGGCCTGGGACGAGATCCGTGCCAGCGGCGTCCCCATCGTGCAGGTGCTGCACGACATGTACCTGCTGTGCCCGAAGAACACCCTGTTCAAGAAGGGCCAGAGCTGCCAGAAACTCTGTGGCAGCTGCGCGGCCCTGCGCCGGCCCCACGCCGAGCAGTCCGCCAAGGTGGATGCCGTCGTCGGCGTCAGTCGCTACCTGCTGGATACCATCGTCAACAAGGGCTACTTCGGCGGCGTTCCGCGCCAGGTCATCCATAACGCCAGCCTGATCGCCGGCAGCAATGCCGAGACCGCGACCCCCAGTCCGGACGGCGTCGTCCGCTTCGGCTACATGGGCACCCTGTCGGAGAACAAGGGCGTGGGCTGGCTGATCGAGCAGTTCCAGCGGCTGTCGCTCAACGCGACCCTGACCATCGCCGGCAAGGGCCAGCTGGATTACGAAACCCAGCTCAAGGCCATGGCCGATCCGCAAAAGGTCAGCTTCGTCGGCTATCAGAAGCCCGAGGCCTTCTACCAGAACATCGACGTCTTCGTCGCGCCGTCGCTGTGGGCCGAGCCCTTCGGCATGGTCGCCGTCGAGGCCTGCGCCTTCCAGAAGCCGGTCATCGCCAGCCGCATGGGCGGCCTGCCGGAGATCGTCCGCGATGGCGTCAACGGCCTGCTCTGCAACCCTGACGACCGCGACTCCCTGGGCCGCGCCCTGCAGTGCCTGCATGACGATGCCGAGCTGCGCAAGCGCCTGAGTCTGCTGAGTCGCACCGCGGTGGCCGACCTGCTGAGCATGGACACCATGCTCGACCAGTACCTGGCGCTCTTCGAGGACGTCCTGGGCAAGGCGCAACACGGCTCCGCTAGGCAGCTTCACGTACCTCACACACAGCTTTCCAACTGATCCACCTCAGGTCACGGCAACGGGCAGAATCATGATCATCGTCAATTCCCGCTTCATCACCCAGGATCTTCGCGGCGTCCAGCGCTTCGCGGAATGCATCTCGCTGGAGCTGGCGAAGCTGCGATCCGACCTGCGCTTCGTCGCGCCGCCCGGCGTCGTCAGGCCCGACGTGGCCAAGCGGCTGAACATCGAGATCATCGGCACCCGCCAGGGCCAGCGCTGGGAGCAATGGGACCTGCCGAACTGGCTGAAGAGCCAGGGCAGCCCCCTGCTGCTGTCGCTGTGCAGCACGGCGCCACTGCTCTACACCAACCAGATCGCCACCCACCACGACATCAACTACGTGCGCTTTCCCGAGAGTTATTCGTGGAAATTCCGCACCTCGTACCGCTGCCTGATCCCCATGCTGCTCAAGCGTTCGAATGCCCTGATCACCGTGAGTGAATTCTCCCGGGACGAGATCTCGCGCTTCTATCGCTACCCGAGCGACTCGATCACGGTCGTGCCCAATGCCGTCGCCGATGCCTTCACCCTGGCGCCGCGGCTCGACAGCGCCGACACCCCCTATCTGCTGGCGGTGTCCTCGCCCAGCTACCACAAGAACTTCTCGCGGATGCTGGAAGCCTTCGCCGCCCTGCCGCGGGACCTCAAGGTCGAATTGCGCATCGTCGGCGACAGCCACGCCGTGTTCGGCCAGAGCGATCTGGCGACCCTGGCCGCCAGGGATCCGCGGGTCAAGCTGCTCGGCCGCATCGACGATGCCGAACTGGCGCGCCAGTATCGCCAGGCCACCGCCTTCGTCTTTCCGTCGCTCTACGAGGGATTCGGCATCCCGCCCCTCGAAGCCCAGGCCTGCGGCTGCCCGGTGATCTCGGCCAATACCGCCTCCATGCCGGAAGTCCTGCAGGACAGCGTCCTCTATTTCGACCCCTACGAGACGGCCAGCATCACCCAGGCGATGCGCACCATCCTGCAGGACGCACCGCTCAGGGAGGCGCTCCGCGCCAAGGGCCTGGCCAACATCCAGCGCTTCAACTGGCAGACCTCGGCAAGCAAGGTCTCCGACCTGCTGGACAGCGCCCTGGCGAGCTCCTCGAAGGCCACGGCCAGGGCCGCCTGAAACGACCACAGAACAATAATTCAGCGATCAAGAACTCATGGAAGAGACAAGCAACGCCATGGCAGGCCAGAGCCGTTCCCCGGTACCCCTGACGCTCGACAACGACACGAGAACGTCCGGGCGCGTCCTTCAGGTCGCTGAATGCCACCTCCTGCAAGGCGGCTCGGACGACACCGCGGCAGCGACCGCGGAATGTCCGGATAACGCCGCTGCTTGCGAAACGCCTGCAACAGACACCGTCTTTGCACCAAGCCCAACCATCAAGTTGCACGAGCTCGACAGCCCTTCGGACAGCATCGAGATCACCCGGCTGCCCTGGGGATATGCAGTGACCAGAAAGACCCGCACTCCCTGAATCAGCACCAGCACTTGATTTCATTTCACGCTTAAGGAAGACGACATGAAAATCGCCATCGTTCACGATTGGTTGGTAACCTTTGCTGGCGCCGAACGCGTGCTTGCCGAACTGCTCGACATCTGGCCGGAGGCGGACCTGTTCAGCGTGATCGACTTCCTCTCGGACGAGGATCGGGCGCTATTGCAGGGCAAGCAGGCGACCACCACCTTCATTCAGCGCCTGCCCCAGGCCAAGAAGCGCTATCAGACCTACCTGCCGCTGATGCCGCACGCCATCGAGCAACTCGACCTGTCCGGCTACGACCTGATCATCTCCAGCAGCCATGCGGTGGCCAAGGGCGTCCTGACCGGTCCGGACCAGCTGCACATCAGCTACGTCCACTCGCCCATCCGCTACGCCTGGGACCTGCAGCACCAGTACCTCAAGGAAGCCGGTCTCGACCGCGGCCTCAAGGGCAAGCTGGCGCGGGTCATCCTGCACTACGTCCGCATCTGGGATCAGCGCACCGCCGCGGGCGTGGACGCCTTCGTCGCCAACTCCCACTTCATCGCCCGGCGCATAAGCAAGGCCTATCGCCGCGAAGCCAAGGTCATCTATCCGCCGGTCGACATCAGTCGCTTCACCCCCAGCGGCGGCAAGGAGGACTTCTATCTCACGGCGTCGCGCATGGTGCCCTACAAGCGCATGCCGATGATCGTCGAAGCCTTCAGCTCGATGCCCGACAAGAAGCTGGTGGTGATCGGCGCCGGCCCCGAATTCGAGAAGGCCAAGGAAGTCGCCGGCCCCAACGTCACCATGCTGGGCTACCAGGACTTCGACTGCCTGCTGGACCACATGCGCCGGGCGCGGGCCTTCGTCTTTGCCGCCGAGGAAGATTTCGGCATCACCCCCATCGAAGCCCAGGCCTGCGGTACCCCCGTCATCGCCTATGGCCGGGGTGGCGTCCTGGAAACCGTGCGCGGCCTGGACACGCAACAGCCGACCGGCGTCTTCTATCCGGAGCAGACCACCGCCTCGCTATGCGCCGCCGTGCGCCAGTTCGAGGCCCTGGAAACGCCGATCAGCCAGCAGGCGTGCCGGCAGAATGCCGAGCGCTTCGCCACCAAGCGCTTCCGTCAGGAAATGCGCGCCTTCGTCGAAGCCCGGGTCGCCGCCCTGCACCTGCCCGCCGACCTGGATCTGGACATCGTGACGCCCTTTCCCAGCAAGGGCCTGCAGCCGAGTTCGCTGAGCACGGCCTGAGGGTTATTCCTTCACGTCCATGAATTCCCGCGCCCAGACTCGATACTCCTGCAGTGTCGAGTACTTGGTGGAGAGTTCCGACGCGGACAGGTCCGACGCGGTGATGTTGCGCTGCTCCCTGAGGCAGTCGTAGGTCGCCTTGATCGCCGCGAAGTAGGCGGCATGTCCGTTCACCACGACCCGCACCCCGGCCTTGGCCAGGCGGGCGTTGTCACGCAACTCGGGATTGCCGTAGGTCACCAGCATCACCGGCACGCTCAGGTGCTGGGTGATCTCTTCCAGGTGCGCGAAATCGCGGATGCCGACCATGCAGATACCGTCCGCGCCGGCGGCCTCGTAGGCCTTGGTGCGGGAGATGACTTCCGCGGTGCTCAGTTCGGTGGCATTGGTCCGGGCAAAGATGCTCAGGGCTTCGTCGATACGGGCTTCCAGCGCGCCCTTGATCTTGCCGATGCCTTCCTCGACGCTCACCAGGTCGGTGGACTTGCGGCCATAGCCGGCCGGCAGCACGGTGTCCTCGATGGTCAGGGCAGCCACCCCGGCGCGTTCGAGCTCGGTGATGGTGCGCATCACGTTCAGCGCATTGCCGTAGCCATGATCGGCGTCGGCGATGATGGGCAGCCGGGCGACCCGACCGATGCGCGTGGCCTGCTCGACGAACTCGCTCAGGGTGATCAGGGCGAAGTCCGGTGCGGCCAGCACCTGCAGGGAAGCCACCGACCCGCCGAGGATGCCCATTTCGAAACCGAGATCATTGGCGATGCGCGCCGACATGGGATCGAAGACGGACGCCGTGTGGTAGCAGCTGTCCGATTTCAGCAGGGATCTGAACGCTAGACGCAGCTTGTGCGGGGAGGTTGGCTTCATAGGATTTTCCTTCTGGGATATACCGAACAGACAATGTTAGCGCGACAAGTAGTGGTGACACGACCAGATGTCCGGCTTTGAGATAAATCGATTCATCAAGCTGACTCCCGGTCACCGCTCGGCCTCGCGCGCTTCAGCTACCGGAAGCCAGGGTCCGAACGCCGTCGAGCAAGGCGCAGCCAGGCGCCGGAAATTTCGATACCCAAGCCTGCCTGGGCGAAGTGACAATAGTGGCCAGGCCCTGCCTTCCTGCCAATCCCGTCATTGCCTAATGCCATCATGCTTGCCGCCGACTTGCTAGACCGCTTCACCGCCCTGGATCTCTTTCTGACCCGGCATCAGCACCTGTGGCGGCCCAGACCCTTCGTCGAACGCGAACTGGCCTGGGAATCGCGCCATCCGGAGCTGGCCCGCTGGCTGCGGGCCCGCAGTCTGGAAGCGGCCGAGGCAGCCCATAATACCCCCCAGCTGCTGGAAGCACCTGAACCCTTCCGCGCGCTGGCCGCCACCTCGCTGGCGCTGAGCCAGGTCGAGGAACACCAGGCGCAACCCGGCTGCGATCGGCCCGGCAGGCAGGCAGTCGACGTGCCCGGCCGCAAATGGCTGCAGATAGAAGCCTTCGCCCGCACGCTGGATTTCCAGCACCCCGTGCAGCGCTGGGTCGACTGGTGCGCCGGCAAGGGCCACCTCGCCAGGCACCTGACCCATCAGGGTGCACCGGCCGTCTGCCTGGAGGTCGATGCGGCTCTCGTCGAGGAAGGCGCAAGGCTTAGCCACCGGGCGCGAACCCCGGTGCACCATTATCAGGCCGATGTGCTCCAGCCGCTGGCAGGAGCACGGCTCGGCAGTCGCGACACCCCCGTCGCCCTGCACGCCTGCGGCGACCTGCACGTCCAGCTGCTCAGGGTGGCCGCGGAACGTGGCTGTCAGCAGCTGGCCCTGGCGCCCTGCTGCTATGACCGCATCGCCGCCGCGGCCTATGGTCCGCTGTCGCTGCCAGCCAAGGCCTCGGCGCTGCGGCTGGACCGCGAAGCCCTGCGCCTGGCCCTCTGCGAAACCGTCACCGGCGGGCAGCGGGTGCGGCGGGACAGAGACCTGTCCATGGCCCGCCGGCTGGGATTCGATCTCCTGCAGCGCGAGATCAGGGGCTGCGACACCTATCTGAATACGCCGCCGCTACCCAGCCACTGGCTGCGCCAGCCCTTCTCGGCCTTTGGTGCGGAACTGGCGCGGCGCAAGGGATTGCAGCTGCCCACCGGGATCGACTGGCCCCTCTGGGAACAACGGGGCTTCCAGCGGCTGGCAGAAGTTCGTAATCTCGAACTGCTGCCCGGTCTGTTCCGACGACCGCTGGAGCTCTGGCTGCTGCTGGACCAGGCGCTGTTCCTACAGGAGCAAGGTTACAGTGTGAGGGTGGGGACCTTCTGTCCCGCCAGCCTGACACCGCGAAACCTGCTGCTGACGGCGGAAAAACGCCGCTCGGTATAGGCCCACAGCCGCTCTACCCTGCACGTTTGTCGGAATTTGAGCGGAGGAGTGTAAAAAATACCTTTTGGTGATGGACTTCTCACAAAGTCTGCACAATAGTTAGGTTGCAATCTCGCAAAAAAAGCAGGAATAACAAAAATGCGCTACTACCTGCCCGTTTGGACCGGCGTTGCCGGTTGCCTCGTCTTCGCCCAAGCCCAGCTGCCCTGGCTTGCGGTGGCCTCCCTCCTTGTCAGCTGGTCGTTCCTGCTGTTCTCGCACGACAACACGAGAAACTCAGCCTGGCATTCCAAGATCTCCAGCCTCCCCGTCAATTCCCCCCTGAGTTTTCAGTCCCACCATCGCCATTGAGGCGTGTTTCAGGCCAGGGACTGGCCTACACCCGACCTGACCGTCTGGCTGTCTCATTGTTTGGCGAACCAGCTCACAACTTCCGCATCCCGCGTTAAAGTCCGATGGAACGTTTTACCCCCTCCCGCTGCCCGGGCAAGCCACTCATCGCACCCTGATGCGAGAGAAGTGTGCCAGCCGTCCGCCCGTGTTGTGACGCACTCCGCCCTTCTTCACTTCCCTCCCCCCGTCGCAGACCGACTGGCGTGCTATTTGCCCTGATTTGGGGCAACTCGACAGCGTCGTCCGGCCTTTCTACCGTGTGAACCTCTTAATCAGTGCCGAGTCCTAACGTCGCTACAGCCATCATGGCATTTAGCGATCGGTGGTCAGTCATCGGTCCTAGAGCGCCATAGTGAACATTTCATACGCTGGTAGCTGCCTCGCCCAGTTGAAAGTTCGTGCACGGTATACGCACAAGGATGGAACCATGAATTTGAAAGAACGCGGCATTTTGCATACGAATTCCTCGGCAATCTCGCTCGCACACCGCCTGCTCGATCTCGCCGTGATCACGCTGAGCGCCTACGTGGCAGGCACCTGGGCGTCGGACACCGGCATGCGTCCCGAGCATTGGGTCGTCATCTTCCTGTCCTTGCTGATCTTCCACTTCCTCACCGAGCTGAACCACGTCTATGGTTCCTGGCGCGGCGAGCGCATCACCGATGAACTGCTCAAGATCGCCACCTACTGGGTGCTGACCTTCGCGACCGTGTTCATGGTGGACTACTTCTTCTTCGATCAGTCCTATCTGACGCCTGGCGTGATGCAGGGCTGGCTGGGTCTGACGCTGGGCACCCTGTGCGGCTATCGCGTGCTGCTGCGCTCGATCATGCACTCCCTGCGCAAGGCCGGCATCAATACCCGCAACGTCGCCATCGCCGGCAACGGCATGGTCGCCCAGCGCCTGGCGCACACCATCAGCACGGCGCCCTGGATGGGCCTGCGCATTGCCGGCTTCTATAGCGACAACCAGGATACCGGTGAAGAAGGCGTGCCCAGCCCGGCGCTGAATGGCGGTCTCGACCAGCTCATGCAGGACGTCCGCTCCGGCCTGGTCGACAAGGTCTACATCACCCTGGGCATGGCCGATCAGAGCAAGATCAACTGGCTGGTCCAGGAGCTGAGCGACACCACGGCTTCGGTGTACATCATCCCGGACATCTTCATGTTCCACCTGCTGCACGCCCGCAGCGAAAGCCTGGACGGCCTGCCCAGCATCAGCATCTTCGATACCCCGATGGATGGCGCCAGCCATATCGTCAAGCGTATCGAGGACATCGTGCTGGCTTCGATCATCCTCGCCATGATCTCCCTGCCCATGCTGGCCATCGCCATCGGCATCAAGATCACCTCGCCCGGTCCGATCTTCTTCAAGCAGAAGCGCTACGGCATGGACGGCAAGCCGATCGAGGTGTGGAAATTCCGCAGCATGAAGGTCATGGAAAACGGCGCCAAGGTCACCCAGGCCACCAAGAATGACTCCCGCATCACCCCGTTTGGTGCATTTTTACGACGTACGTCTCTCGATGAATTGCCTCAATTCATTAATGTACTCCGCGGCGAAATGTCCATCGTCGGTCCCCGCCCCCACGCCGTCGCTCACAACGAGCAGTACCGCAAGCTGGTGCAGGGCTACATGCTCCGCCACAAGATGAAGCCCGGCATTACCGGCTGGGCTCAGGTCAACGGCTGGCGCGGCGAGACCGACACCCTGGACAAGATGCAGAAACGCGTCGAGTTCGATCTGGACTACATCCACCACTGGTCCTTCTGGTGGGACGTCAAGATCATCTTCCTCACGCTGTTCAAAGGCTTCATCAATAAGAACGCATACTGAGTCTGGCCGGGGCCGCTGGCCCCACCGCTCAGCACGACGATCTGGAGCCTGGACTCCTGACTCTAATTACATCGGCAGCGAGCAACTCCCAAGGGGATTGCTGGGCTATCTGCCGTCGATACCTGTTGTCCGGACAACAGGAAGGTTTTGAAGAATGATCAAGTCGATATTGGTTGTATGCGAAGGGAACATCTGCCGTAGCCCGGTCGCAGAAGCACTACTGGCCAAGGCCCTGGAAGGCCGTGACGTCCAGGTCGGCTCGGCCGGCATCAGGGCGCTGGTCGGCCACGGCATCGAGAAGACCGCTCAGGAGGTACTACTACGGGAGAACGGCATCGATTTCACGACCCACAAAGCTCGCCAGGCGGATGCCGAGATGCTGCGCAAGGCGGATTTGATTTTGACCATGGAAGAGTTCCACTCACGCTCCGTCGAAAGTATTGCTCCTGAAGTCAGGGGTAAGGTTTTTCTGATCGGGAAATGGTTGAGCAATCAAGAAGTACCAGACCCTTATCGCCTTTCTAAAGAGATGTTTCAAAATGTCCAAATACTTTTGACGCGCTGTGTAGACAGTTGGCTTCCATACATCAAATAGGGAAGAAGGAATTTCATGACCACGATGCCTCGCTTTACTCCCGAAGTTAAGAATGAGTCGGATATTAACTTTTCCGCACTCTTCGGTATGTTGATCGATTACAAATGGCAACTCCTGTCGGTAATCGGCATTTTCGCTGCGCTCGGTATTGGCTATGCCATCCTGGCCACGCCGATGTATTCGTCCAACGCCATGATCCAGATCGAAATGGAGAAGAAGGGCGTTACCCGACTGACCGATCAGTCCACCGGCATGCCGCCGCCCATGCCCGAGGCGGTGACCGAGATCGAGCTGCTCAAGTCGCGCTCCGTGATCGGCAAGGCGATCGAGAACCTCAAGCTGGATATCGAGGTCAAGCCGCGCTACTTCCCGCTGATCGGCAACTTTGTCGCGCGTCGTTTCGAGCCGCAGAATGAAACCGACGTCGCCTCTCCCCTGCTCGGCCTGAACAGCTTTGCCTGGGGCGGCGAGAAGCTGGTCATCGATCAGCTGGAAGTGCCGGACAGCAACCTCGACAAGCCGATGAAGCTGAAGGTCGAGGACAACCAGAACTTCACCGTCTTCAATGCCGACGACGAAGTTGTGCTGCACGGTGGCCTCGGCCAGCCGGTGAGCAATGCCGGCTACCAGATCAAGGTGACTACGCTGCAGGCTCGTCCTGGCACCGAATTCACCATCATGAAGAAGCGTTTCTCCAAGACCATCCAGGAATACCAGGGTCGCATCGTCGCCGGTGAGCGCGGCAAGATGTCGGGCATCATCGGTGTCGGTCTGCAGGACGCGGATCCGCTGAAGGCCCAAGCCATCGTCCAGGAAGTCGCGGACATCTACGTTCAGCAGAACATCGATCGCAACGCCGCCGAGTCCACCCAGAGTCTGGAATTCCTACGTGCCCAGATCCCGGTCGTGAAATCCGACCTGGAAAAGGCCCAGTCCGCGCTGAACTACTACCAGACCAACAAGAAGTCGGTCGATATCGACAGCGAGACCAAGGGTGTCCTGGAACAGACCGTTGCCCTGGACAACCAGATCTCCGAGCTGAACCTGAAGCGCACCGAGATGGATCGCAAGTTCACTCGCCAGCACCCGGCCTACCAGGCGCTGATGAGCCAGCTGGGCCAACTCCAGGCCGAGCGCGCCAAGCTGCAGAAGCGCGTCGAAGTGCTGCCGGAAACCCAGCAGGAACTGCTGCGTCTGAACCGCGACATCGAGGTGACCGGCCAGACCTATGCGCTGATGCTGAACAAGGCTCAGGAACTGGAAGTCATTCGCGCCGGTACCGTGGGTAGCGTCCGCATCATCGACAACGCCAACGCCAACGTCGACGATCCGTCCGCGCCCAACAAGCCGCTGATCATCGCCGTCGCCATCATCCTCGGCGCCATCGTTGGCCTGGCCATCGTCTACACCCGTCATACCCTGCGTCGCGGTGTCGAGACCCCGGAAGCCATCGAGCAGATCGGTCTGCCGGTCTACGCCTCGATTCCCTACAGCAAGAACCAGGCGGACACCACCAAGGTACTGGGCACCAAGCAGCCGGGCGAATCCTCGCTGACCGCCATCACCCATCCGACCGATCTGAGCACCGAGGCGCTGCGCAGCCTGCGTACCAGCCTGCACTTCGCCATGATCGAGGCCAAGAACAACATCCTGATGATCTCCGGTCCCAGCCCGGGCGTCGGCAAGTCCTTCGTGTCCTCGAACCTGGCCGCGGTGATCGCCGAGTCCGGCCAGCGCGTCCTGCTGATCGACGGCGACATGCGCAAGGGCTATCTGCACAAGCTGATGAACACCAAGCAGCAGGACGGCCTGTCCGATCTGCTGAGTGGCCGCATCGCCCTGAACGACGCCATCAAGAAGACCGAAGTCGGCAGCCTGGATTTCGTCTCCTGCGGCCAGTTCCCGCCGAATCCGTCGGAACTGCTGATGAGCCTCCGCTTCACCACCGTGCTGAAGAAATTCAGCGAGCTGTACGACATCGTGATCATCGATACCCCGCCGATCCTGGCGGTGACCGAGGCCGGCATCATCGGCAGTCATGCCGGTACCAGCCTGATCGTCGCACGTTTCGGCGTGAACAGTGTCAAGGAGCTTGAGGCGACCAAGCGCCGCTTCGACCTCAACGGTATTCCGCTCAAGGGCGTGATCTTCAACGCCGTCGAACGCAAGGCCAGTAACTACGGCTCCTATGGCAACTACCACTACTCCTACGAGCAGGACGCCAAGAGCTGATGCACGACCCCGGCTGGACGGCCTGAGCGCCGTCCAGCCAATCCCTTCAGGGATCGCGGCAGTATTCGTACAGGCGCATCGAACAAGAAACTACCTCACACAGCGATTTCGAAGGGTTCGCTCCTGAACCCGGCCACGCTTGGCAGCCTTGGATCTCGACGCTGTACCGGATTGATGATTCTGAAGAATAGGAACACGCCAATGAACGTAGTCATGGTGCTCAACTACAAGGCCCCCAACGAAACCATCAGTTGTGTGGAGAGCATCCTCAAGCACTGCCCGTCCATCGATCACACGGTGGTGGTGGACAATGACTCCCAGGACGGCTCCATCGACGTCCTGCAACGCTGGCAGGCCGAAAACGGCCTGAGCCAGGTCACCGTGCTCGCCAGTCCGCGCAACGACGGCTATGCCGGTGGCAACAACTACGGCATGCGCTGGGCGCTGGACAATCTGGCGGTCAAGCATTTCTGGGTCGTCAACAACGACGCCTACGTCAAGGACGATGCCTTCGCACCATTGCTGGCCGAACTGCAGCGCGCGCCCAAGACCATCGTCGGTTCGGTGATCCTGAGCTCCCAGACCGGTCGCCTGGAGTGCTACGGCGGCGGCATCCTCTATCCGCTGCTGGGCAAGTCCAAGCTGCTGGGCAAGGACATCGAGGTCAGCGAGATCTCCAAGCTGGACCGTGAACCCGACTACATCATGGGGTGCAGCATGGCCTTTTGCGCCAGCCTGCTGACCGAGATCGGATTCATGGACGAAGCCTACTTCATGTACTCCGAAGAGGTGGACTGGCAGCACCAGGCCAAGCGCAAGGGCGTCGCCCTTAAGGTTTCGCCCGAGAGCCAGCTCTATCATTACGGCTCCATGAGCTCGGGCGGACGTAGCGCCTTCTATCACTACTTCCGCAACCGCGCGGCGACCCGTTTCAATCGCAAGTTCCACGGTACCCCCTACGCACTGGTCTCCGCCGTGTTGCTGTCCGGCATCACCGTGCTCAAGGAATTCAAGAATCCGAAACTGGCCTGGTCCGGCGTCAAGGGCGCCTTCAAGGGAGCGACGATGCATGTCTAACCTACGCACCCAAGCCTTTGGTATTGACTTCTTCACCGGTACCAAGGACGAGTTGCTGAACTCGATCAGCCAGGACATCCATCGGCCCTACAGCTACATCGTCACGCCGAACATCGACCATGTCGTGCAGCTGCAGAGCAATGCCGACATGCGCGAGTCCTATCAGCGCGCCGGCAAGCGCATCTGCGACAGCCGGATCCTGATGCCCATCCTCAAGTCGCTCGGCGTCGCCGTGCCCGAGGTCATCACCGGCAGCGATCTGACCCTGAGCATCCTGCGCAAGGCCAACGACGAGCGCCTGTCGGTGGTGCTGATCGGTTCCAGCGAGAATGACGTCGGCAAGCTGCGCCGGATGTATCCGCATATTCAGCTGGCGCACTACAACCCGCCGATGGGCTTCATCAACGATCCGCTGGAGACGCAGAAATGCGTCGACTTCGTGATGCAGAATCCGTCGGAATTCATCCTCTATGCCGTAGGGGCGCCGCGTCAGGAAAAGCTCGCGCGGCAGATCGACAGCAGCAAGCGTACCGGTGTCGGCCTGTGCATCGGCGCGTCCATCCTGTTCGCCGTGGGCACCGTCAAGCGCGCACCGCGCTGGATGCAGAAAGCCAGGCTGGAATGGCTGCACCGGCTATGCTCGGAGCCCAAGCGGCTGGCCAAGCGTTACGTGCACGATGCGCTGAGCATCCTGCCCATCTATCTCAAGGAACGCAGCAGTCGACGCACCTGAGTGGCTGCCCCGCAGCGTTCTCAGCCGCAAGGAAGATGACCACCGGACAAGCCGTCCGGTGGTCCCGTCTGGATGGGTAGGTCTATGAGCATTCTCCGTAAAAGTACCGTTTCCTTCGTTCTCCTGATCCCGTTGCTGATCCTGCACCTGGACGTGTTCGGCGAAAGCCCGCACAACCCGGTCGGCATCCTCTATCTGAACGAGCTGTATCTGGCCATCTGCATGGCCTTCACCTTCTTCTACCTGCTGACCAGCATTGGCACCCAGCAGCGCGAATTCAAGATCCTGATGACCTACGCCGTCTATTCGTCGGTGGTCTTCATCGGGTTGCCGGCGATCTTTTCCTTCCTGTTCTACGGTCAGCCGCTGATCTATGGCCTGATCGAGGAGCGGCGGATCCTGTTCTGCTTCGGCTTCGCCACCCTGATGTTCCTCGGTCGCAACATGACCGCCTCGCAATTCGAGAAGGCCCTGCTGATCACTGCGCTGCTGGCCGCCGTCATGGCCTGGATGTTCAAGTTCGGCGTGCTGCCGGACCTGCGTGACAAGCAGTCCTCCTTCGACCGTCCGGATCGCTCCTCCATCGGTGCGCCGGCGCTGTGCCTGGCCTACTTCTACTGCATCCAGACCTGGAACAAGGGCATCTCGCCGATCGATGGCTCGGCGCGCAGCAAGACCATCCACATCGTGCTGGCCATGGTCTTCCTGCTGACCCTGGTGTTCGGCACCCAGACCCGACAGCTGATCGTGCTGGCGCTGGTCTTCACCGTGTTCTGCCTGAAGAGCAAGTCGATCGTCTGGATCTGCGTCTCTACGCTGCTGCTGTCGCCCTTCTTCATCTTCCCGGACCTGATGAAGGTGCTGGGGCTGAATCTGGACTTCTATGCCCAGTCGGTGGAGGACGGTCCCACCGATGGCGTGCGTGAGCAGACCATCGGCTACATCTTCTCCCACCTCAGCCAGAACCACTGGCTGCCGAGCGGCTCGCTGTCGCTGATGTGGAACAACGGCTTCATCCCCTATTTCGGCGAGTACTTCTTCCTCTCCGACGTCGGGGTGTTCGGCACCCTGTTCCGCTTCGGCTTCCTGGCCTTCATCATCATCCCGGTATCGCTGTTCCTCTACTATCGCTGGGCCAAGATGCTGCACCCCGATACCGGCTTCGTGGTGACCGCCACCCTGGCCCAGCTGGTGATCTGGCCGCTGGCCGGCTTCTTCGAGTACCTCCAGGCCACCATCTGTTACCTGATGGTGATCCAGGCGCTGCGCACGCTGCACCATTACAGCTCCGCGCCCACCCCGGAGACCTACGTCAGCAGTCCCTACCCGCGCCCGAGCAGCCAGCTGGCTCGCCCGGTCTGATCCCTCGTGCCGCCCGGCGTCCGCCGGGCGGCCCCAAGGAGTTTTCACCCCCACGATGTCGATGATCAAAAACAGCACCTGGAACATCCTGGGTGTCGTCATTCCCAGTGCCATCGCGCTGCCCACCATGGGTGTTCTGTCGCGCCTGCTCGGTGTCGAGCAATTCGGCCTGTTCACCCTGGCCTTCGCCATTGTCGGCTACGCCACCCTGTTCGATGCCGGTCTGTCGCGTGCGGTGATCCGTGCCGTCGCCATGCACCACGGCGACAAGGAGCGCAACCGGCTGGTCATGGGCACGGCCACCGGCGCCGTCATCGGCCTGAGTCTGCTGGCGACGCTGCTGCTGTGGTTCGGCGCGGGCAAGGTGGTGAGTCTGCTGCACGTCTCGCCCGAGCATTTCGACAATGCCGTGGCCGGCTTTCGCTGGCTGAGCCTGTGCGTCCCGCCCTTCCTGCTGGCGACGGTCTGGTTCGCCTACCTGGAAGGCAACGAGCGCTTCGGCGAATTCAATATCCTGCGGACCTTCTCCAACAGTCTGCTGGCGATCGCGCCGCTGATCGCGGTACTGATCGAACCGAGCTTTTCCGCCACCGTGATCGGCCTGGTGCTGGCCCGGGTGGTCTCCATGGCGCTGGCCTACTGGCCGTTGCACAAGGATTTCCCGGAAGGCATCCGGACCTTCAAGGCCGAGGTGTTCAAGGAGCTGTTGAAATTCGGTAGCTGGATGACGGTGAGCAACATCATCAGTCCGCTGATGGTCTATTTCGACCGCTTCGTGCTGTCGCACATGGTCGGTGCCAGCCGCGTGTCCTTCTACACCGCCCCGGCCGAGGCGGTCTCGCGGATGCTGATCATCCCCAATGCCGTGGCCCGGGTGGTGTTCCCGCTGCTGAGCAAGAGCGGCGAAGACGCCGCGCGCCAGGCCAACAAGGCCTTCTGGGGCCTGCTGCTGATCAGTCTGGCGATGGTACTGCCGATCCTGGCGCTGGCGCCCTGGATCATGACCGTTTGGATGGGCCCGGAGTACGGCGGCGATGCCGCGCAGATCCTGCGCATCCTGGTGGTGGGCTTCATCTTCAACGCCCTGGCGCAGATTCCCTTCGCCAAGATCCAGGCCCGCGGTCATTCGCGGACCACCGCGATGATCCATCTCGCCGAACTGCTGCCCTACCTGGGTCTGCTGGTGGTCTGCATCCAGCATTTCTCCATCATGGGCGCCGCCATCGCCTGGACCATCCGGGTGACCGTGGACTATCTGGCGCTGGAATACTTCGCCCGACGCACACCGCCGCTGCAACCCGCGCCGGTCTATCAGCAGAGCTCCTGAGGGAGCCCTGCCCAGACGAATTTCCGCAATACACGAGAGGTGCTGTCCGTGTCACGAGTGAAACGTCGTATCGGTGGTGGCCTGCTGGCCACCGTCTTGTTGTCCGCGGCGCTTTATGGCCAGGCTCAGCCCGAGTCGGCGACGGCCAAGGTGGACCTCATCGGCATCAACATGTCGGCCGCCGGCTTCGCCGGCCAGGTCCTGCCGGGCGTGGAAGGCACCAACTACTTCTATCCCACCGAAGATTACTTCCGCCGCTATGCGGACAAGGGCATCCGCTTCATCCGCTTCCCCTTCCTCTGGGAGCGGGTACAGCCCCAGCTCGGTGGTGAACTGGACCAGGCCCAGGTCGCGCTGCTGCAGCGCACCCTGGATTTCGCCGACAAGTACGGGATCCGCGTGATCCTGGACATGCACAACTACGCGCGCTATCGCGGTCAGCTGATCGGCTCTTCCCAGGTGCCCTACGCCAGCTACGCCGATGCCTGGAAACGCCTGGCCCTGACCTTCCAGAAGCATCCGGCGCTGTACGGCTACGATGTCATGAACGAGCCCCATGACACCCAGGGTCTCTGGCCCCGCGCGGCGCAGACGGCCGTGGACAGCATCCGCAGCGTCGACATGAAGACGCCGATCTTCATCGCCGGCGACAGCTGGTCCAGTGCCCAGCGCTGGCCCCAGGTGAATGGCGAGCTGCTGATCAAGGATCCGGCGGACAACCTGATCTACGAGGCCCACATCTATTTCGACGACGATTCCAGCGGCAATTACGCCTCGGGCATGAAGGGCGTCCACCCCATGATCGGCGTGGAAAGAACCCGCCCCTTCATCGACTGGCTGAAACAGCACAATTTGCGCGGCTTCGTTGGCGAATATGGGATACCTGCACACCCGCAGTGGCTGGAAGCTATGGACAATCTGCTGAGCTATCTGGGCGAGCAGTGCGTACCCAGCGCCTATTGGGCCGCCGGTCCGGGCTGGGGCGACTATCCTCTGGCCATCGAACCCAAGAACGGCGCGGAGAAGCCACAGACCGCCCTGCTGCAAAAACACCTGAACAAACATGACTGCCAAGTCATAGGACCTCGTTAGCGGAGATGTGACAGATTTCGAACGGCGTCACCTTTTTCCGCTCCCGGGGCGCTGAACTCGATGGCTAAAGGCCAGTCCTAGACCAGCAGACTCAGGTGCTCATACAACTAAAAGCTGAGACCTCGAGTTCTCTCGTACGCTGGACAGACGGTTCACCTGGAACCGGGTCCAGTGTCGAGGCTCGCCGCGTCTCGCGAAGGAACACCATGAATAACCGGCTCGTTGCTTCTACCTTCCGATTTATTCCTCTTGCTCACACTCAATCAGCAATCAAGGACGAATGACATGAAAACCAAATTTACCGCTCTGGCCTTGCTGTCCGGCATCGTCCTGCAGGGTTGTGCCTACTCCCCGGGTCAGTACCTGGACCAGGACGACCTGAAGAGCGATCCGAGCATCCAGGGCACCAAGGTCCAGCTGATCCCGATCACCAGCTCGCTGCTGATGAGTCAGGATTCCGCGGCCCTGTCCAAGGCTCCCGACCTCAAGCCCCTGCTGGACTACAAGCCGCAGGCTTACCGCGTCGGTGCGAGCGACCTGCTCTACATCACCGTCTGGGATCACCCCGAACTGACCGCTCCGTCCGGCGCCCAGCAGCAGCTGGAAGCCAACGGTCGCCTGGTACGTCCGGATGGCACCCTGTTCTACCCCTACGTCGGCACCGTGCGCGCCGCCGGCAAGACCCTGGAAGAGATCCGCACCGATATCTCCCGCCGTCTGGCCACCTTCATCGACAATCCCCAGATCGACGTCAGCGTGCTGAAGTTCGGCAGCCAGAAGGTCACCGTCTCCGGTGCCGTGAACAAGGGCGATGCCATTCCTCTGACCACCAAGCCCATCACCCTGGTGGAAGCCCTGGGCCAGGTTGGCGTGGCCAACACCGGTGGTGCCGATCTGACCGGCGTGACCCTGGTCCGCGACGGCAAGGAATACCGCCTGGATACCGACAGCCTGAACCGCAAGGATTCCAAGCTGTACGGCATCTACCTGAAGGACGGTGACAGCATCCACCTGCCCTACAACGATGCCCGCAAGGTCTATGTGGTCGGTGAAGTCCGCTCGCCCGCAGCGGTCAGCTACAAGATCACCAACCTGAACCTGATGGAAGCCCTGAGCCAGGCCGGCGGCATCCAGCAGGAAACCGCCAACGCCGATGCCGTCTACGTCATCCGTGGCCCGGAAGATCTGAAGGCGCCGGGTGCCACTGCCCAGGTCTTCCACCTGGCGGCCAAGAACCCCACCGCCTATGTGCTGGCGCAGAACTTCCATCTGCAGCCGCAGGACGTGGTCTTCGTTGGCCCGGCCGGTATAACCCGCTGGAACCGCTTCGTCAGCCAACTGCTGGGTTCCACCAACATCCTGTCCTCCAGCGCCAGCCTGAACAGCAGCTTCAAGTAATAGCGCTCGCTTGCCGTCATGCCGGTTACCGCCGCGCATGACGGCAATTCCCCTGACGTTTCGCCACATCCCCCGCCGGTATTCCCCGCTTCACCTCCCCCTTCAAAACGCCTGAAATCCGCTGCCTAGACGGCCTCGCCCTTCAGCCATTGGTTACTTCGATACCTGTTAGCACCCTTATTGCTGCCACTCGGCTCGGCGCAGGCAGTTTTTCGTCACGCTTTTGCGTAATGTAGCTAACCTGATACCGAAGTTGGGCACGTTTAAGGACTGGGTGTGGCGTCAGGCAAGGCAACAAGAGCAAGGTCCCGCTTCGGTTGGTGGCGCAGGCTGACGGTAGGGCTGCTGGGCTATCTGTCGCTCCTGGGGACGGCCCTGGCGGCGCCCGCCAGCGTGGCGTTCTGGTACGCGGAAAAACCGCCGGTAGCCGAACTCGCGCAATTCGACTGGGTGGTGCTCGAACCCGGTCATGCCAGCGCCGCCGATGTCCGCGCCCTTCACGAAGCCGGAGCCCAACCCTTCGCCTATCTGTCCATTGGCGAATTCGCCGGCGATGCGGCGGCCCTGGAAAAGGCCGGCCTCAGTGCCGGTGCCAGCCCGGTGGCCAACAAGGCCTGGGGCAGCCAGGTGATGAACCTGGCGTCGCCGGTCTGGCGAGCCCATCTGCTCGAACGCGCCGCCCAACTGGCCAAGGCCGGTTACACCGGGCTGTTCCTCGATACCCTCGACAGTTTCCAGCTGGTGGCCGCAGACCAGCGGGAAAGCCAGCGCCTGGCGCTCAAGAGCCTGCTGGCCGATCTGCACCGCCGCCAGCCGTCGCTCAAGCTGTTCTTCAATCGCGGCTTCGAGGTGCAACCCGAATTGCCCGGGGTCGCCGCCGCCATGGCGGTCGAATCCATCTATGCCGGCTGGGATGCCGGCAAGAAGACCTATCGCCCGGTCAGCGAGCAGGACCGCGCCTGGCTGAAGCCGCGGATCGAGGCGGCGCGCAGTGCCGACATCCCGGTCATCGCCATCGAGTACCTGCCGCCGGAGCAGCGCGACGAAGCCCGGCGCCTGGCCAAGCGGCTGCGCGACGAAGGCTACGTGCCCTATATCACCACCCCGGATCTCAACACCCTGGGCATCAGCTCGGTGGCCCTGCAGCCACGTCGGTTGGCGCTGCTCTACGATGGTCGCGAAGGCGCCCTGCGCCAGTCGGCGGTGCACCGTTTCCTGGGCAGCGCCCTGGAGTACCAGGGCTATCGCCTGGACTATTTCGATGCCTCCAAGCCGCTGCCCGCGGCCTGGCCCAGCGCCCTCTATGCCGGGGTGGTGGTCTGGATGACCAGTGGCCCGCCACCCGATTCGCGGGACTTCAGCGACTGGATCGGCCAGCGCCTGGACGAAAGGACGCCATTGCTGATCCTCGGCGGTCTGCCGCTGGACAACGAAGCCCTGCTCAAGCGGCTGGGTCTGGGCGTCAGTCGCAAACCGCTGCCCGACAACCTGACCCTCAAGGTGCTGGACCCTGCCCTCGCCGGCAACTTCGAGGCACCGGTCAAGTTGCGGACGCGTGACCTGCCCGCCGTGCAGACGCTACCCGGCGGGCCGACACCGGTGGTCAGCCTGAGCGGTCCGGACGGGACCTTCGTGCCCATGGGCGTAGCCTCCTGGGGCGGCTTCGCCTTCGGCCCCTATGTCATGGAAGACGGTCCCGAAGCCAGTCGCTGGATCATCGACCCCTTCACCTTCACCGCGAAGACGCTGCAATTGCCGCCCCTGCCGGTGCCCGATCCGACCACGGAGAACGGCCGGCGCATCGCCACCGTGCACATCGACGGCGACGCCTTCGCGTCCAAGGCGGAGATCCCGGGCGCGCCCTTTTCCGGCCAGGTGGTGCTGGAGCGGTTCATCCAGCCGCACCCCTTTCTGACCTCGGCCTCGATCATCGAAGGCGAGGTCGGTTCCAAGGGCCGCTATCCGGAGCTGACCGCGCAACTGGAGCCCATCGCCCGCCGCCTGTTCGCCGATCCCAAGGTGGAGGTGGCCACCCACACCTTCAGCCATCCGTTCTTCTGGCAGCCGGCGGTGGCCGAGCAGAGCGAGAACTTCGAAGCCCAGTACGGCTACATGATGCAGATTCCCGGCTATGACAAGGTGGATTTCACCCGGGAGATCGTGGGCTCGACGCGCTATATCAATGAACGCCTGACCACCCCGCAGAAACCGGTGAAGATGGTGTTCTGGTCCGGTGACGCTCAACCCGATGCGGCGACCCTCAAGCTCGCCTACGACAACGGCCTGCTCAACGTGAACGGCGGCAACTCGCACATCACCCGCTCGCAGCCCTCGGTGAGCGGTCTGTATCCCTTCATCCGCCCCACCCCGGGCGGTCTGCAGTTCTATGCGCCCATCATCAACGAGAACGTCTACACCAATCTCTGGCGCGGTCCCTATTACGGCTTTCGCGATCTGCTCTATACCTTCGAGCGCACCGA
Organism: Pseudomonas sp. BAV 4579; assembly: GCF_009765395.1. Lineage (NCBI taxonomy): Bacteria > Pseudomonadati > Pseudomonadota > Gammaproteobacteria > Pseudomonadales > Pseudomonadaceae > Pseudomonas > Pseudomonas sp. BAV 4579. The sequence continues at coordinate 60,279 of NZ_WHOV01000005.1, forward strand.
GCATCCCCGCCGGCTGCGCGGGCTGAATCTCTACTACCACTTCTACTCGGGCACCAAGCAGGCTTCGCTCAAGGTCATGGAAGAGATCTACCAGGGCATGGCCGCCGAGCATCCGCTGTCGCTGTGGATGAGCGACTACCTGAGTCGCCTGCGGGGCTTTTATACCGCCAGTCTGGCCCGGGAAGACGACGGCAGCTGGTCGATCAAGGCCCTCGCCGGTCTGCGCACCCTGCGCCTGGATCCGCGCCTGGGCTGGCCGGATCTGCAGCGCTCGAAGGGCATCGCCGGGGTCCGCGACCTGCCGCAGGGACGCTATGTCCACCTGGCCGGCGATCAGGCGCGGCTGGTCCTGCGCGACAGCCGCGATCCCACCCCCGCCCTCGAAGAGGCCAACATCCCGCTGCAGCAATGGGACTACCTGTCGCCGACGCGGATCCGCTTCGCCTTCGCCGGGCAATTTCCGCTGGAGCTGACGCTGCGCGCGCCTTCGGCCTGCGAGGTGCGGGTCGGTCGCGAGCGCTACAAGGGCCAGTCAGGACAGGCCGGACTGCTGACGTTCAAACTTCCGCTAACACGAGTGAGTGACGGTGAGATCGTCTGCGGCTAAGAAAACCCGGCTCCTGAGCGGTTGGACACTGCTGGGGGTCGCGCTCCTCACCGCGCTGGTGCTGGTGCTGGTACTGACCTTTCACGGCAAGCAGGTCTTCCTGCCCGGCGAGGAGCCGGCCGACCAGGTCTCCATCAGCTACGCCCAGGTGCTGCTCAAGGCGACGCCGGACGATACCGGGCTGCGCATGAAGCTGATCGACCAGCTGATCGCCCTGGGGCGCATCGACGAGGCGCGGCGGCAGTTGCAACTGCTGCCCGAGCCCCTGGCCTCGACGCCCTTCTACGCCCTGGAAATGGACATCCTGCAGGCGGAAGCCCAGCCGCAAGGCCTGGCCGACGCCGATCGCGAACGCCTGGCGCAACGGCTGAGCGCCCTGGACGTGGCGACCCTGAGCACGCCCCAGCTGCAACGGGTGGCCGAGCGCGCCCTGCAACTGGCGGATCCGGCCACGGCGGCGCAGCGTTACGTCGAATTGGCCCGGCGTGATCCGCCGCGGCGCCAGCAGTGGCTGGAACAGGCGGCGCGCTGGAGTCTGGCCGGTGGCCGTCAACAGGAGGCCGCGCGTCTCTATCTGCGCCTGGCCGATCTCGCCGATTCCGCCGAACAGCGCCAGGGCTACCGGCACCAGGCCTTTGATGCCTGGCTCGCCGCCGGCCAGGGCGCCGAAGCCGCCGCCCTGGTGGAGCAGGAATTGCCGCGGCTGCAAGCCGATGTCAGCGGTCTGGCCTGGCTGCAGGCCGGGGTGGCCGCCGCCCAGGGCAGCGGGCGCCTGGATCTGGCCCAGCGGCTGATCGATCGCTGGCGCGAGTGGCAACCGGACGATCCCGCCGCCCTGGAGGCTGCCTACCGACTGGCCCTGGGCCGCGGCGACACCGCACGGGCCTGGGAGGAAGGTCATCAGCTGCTGGCCCTGCGCCCGGACGATGAGAAATTGCTCGCGGAACTGGCCCAGCTGGGCGAATGGACCGGGCATATGGACGAAGCCCTCGACCTCTGGTTGCGCCTGCTGGCCCGCCAGGACGATCCGGCCCGCCGCGATCACGCCTGGAAGCTGGCCGCCCGGGCATTTCGCTTCGATGCCGTGGTCGAGTTGCTGGCTGAGGCGTCGCGGCAGCGTCAGCTGGACAAGACCGAACTGGATGCGCTGATCTTCGCCTACGAGTCCCTGGGCGATCCCGCCGCCGAGGAGCGCTGGCTGCGCGACTACCTCAGGCGTCAGCCCAGGCAGCGCCTAGCCTGGGAGCGGCTGCAGCAACTGCTGGCCCGTACCGAGCAGGGCGATGCCGAAGCCGCCGGCTGGGCAGCGTTCGGCAAGAGATTCCCGCTGACCAACGCCGAGTATCTGAGCTGGGCCGGCACCCTCTGGGAGCTGTTCAAGCCCGAAGAGGCCTGGAAGGTGCTCGAGGGTATGCCGGCCAAGCAGCGGCAGGGCGACGACTACTGGCGCCTGCGGGCGGAGCTGGCCTGGGAACTGGAGCGCGATGGCGAGGCCCAGCTGGCCTTCGAACGCCTGGCCGCGAGCGACAAGGGCCTGGCCGCCAACGACGAGGACCGGCTGCTGGCGATCTATCTGCGCACCGCGCCGCGCAAGGCCCTGGCCCTGCTGGAAAAGAGCTGGGAAAAGCATCAGGACCAGAACCATCTGACCCAGGCCCTGCAATGGGCCGAGCAACTCAAGGACACGGCGGCGCTGGAGCGGCTGCTGGCCAGTGCCGCGCGCGTGCCGGCCTCGGCCGACAATCCCACGGTCTGGCTGGCGCGCTCGGGGCTGGACTTCCAGCGTGGCCGCGTCGCCCAGGCCGAAGCAGGCTATCGCCAGGCCTTGCAGCGCTTCCCGGACGACGACCGCTTCCGCGAGCGACTGCTGTGGCTGCTCATCGATCAGAATCGCCAGACCGAGCTGGCGACGCTGCTGCGCGACTGGAAGGGCCGGGCCCGCGACAGCGACGTGCTCTGGCTACCCTTCGGCAGCGGCCTGGTGCTGCTGGGCCAGGCGGAAGAGGCGCTCGGCTGGTATCGCCGCTACCTGGACGCCCACCCCCAGGACTGGCTGGTGCAGGCCGCCTACGCCGATGCCCTGGACGCCGCCGGTCACCAGGACGCGGCGCTGCGACTGCGCAAGGCGGTCACGCCGCACCTGGCCAACGACGAGGTGCCCGCCACCCCCGAGCGCTATGCCACCTACCTGCGCCTGCTCGCCAGCCTGCGCGGCCCCCAGGCGGCGCTGGCCCAGGCGCGCGCCTGGCAGGATGGCTCGCCGAGCATGCTGCAACTCTGGTTCGACCAGTGGCTCGACGCCCTCAGCCAGAACAACGACGACGGCCTCAAGAGCGAATGGCTGGCCTGGGCCAAGAGTCGTGGCCTGAAGGTGCGCCAGTACGAGCAGTTGCAGGAGGTCCTGCGCCGGCAGAATCGCGGCGAGCTGGAGAAGTTGCTGGCGGCCGGCGATCTGGATCCGGCGCAGCGCGTCGAGGTGCTGCAGCGCCTCGGCCATGCCGGCGACGCCCAGGCCGCGGCCCTGACGGCGGCGGGCGACGAGCCACCGGAGGTCATCCAGCGCCAGCTGCTGCGCCAGGCCACCGAGCAGGCCGAGCGCACGCCCAATGGCGTCCAGGCCGGCTGGGAGCGCCGCGACTATGGCGGCCTGGTCGAACAGGGCAGCGAGGTGCGCGCCGCCCGGCGACTCAGCGATGACGTCTATGCCGATGTCCAGCTCAAGCAGAATCGCGTGGAGAGCAGCGGCCTCAAGTCCGATGCCCTGGGCAACGAACACCAGATGCTGCTCAAGGTGCTGAAGAACCTGGCCGACGGCGGTCTGGAAACCACCGTCGACGCCAGCCAGCGGTCGGACAGCAATCGCCTGGGCCTGGGCGTCGCCCGCACCTGGCGCCTCGATGGCAACACCGAGATCGAGGCGGCCCTGGACTGGCACCGGCAACCCGACGAGAGCGGCTATCTGCGCGCCCTGGGCCGCCGCGACAGCGTCAGCCTGGCCGGTCGCCACAACCTCACGCCACGCGACCAGCTGAGCTGGCGGGCGGCGCACAATCGCTATTCCAGTCGGGACGGCGATGCCCTGGGCAGCGGCTTCGCCTTCAACCTGGAGCTGAGCCACATGATCTTCTTCGAAGGTCCCACCTGGCAGGTGCGCAGCGGCATCACCTACCAGCAGAACAGTGCGCGCAGCACCCTGCCCGCCAGCGTCACCCGCTACCTGCAGCCGCTGGCCGGCAGTGGCGAGAACGGCGAGGTCACCGTGGCCGACCTGGAGGCCCTGGGCGGCACCCAGCTGTTGCAGGATCGCTATGGCCAGCTCTATGTCGGCAGCAGCTGGCGCCGCGGCATTCCCGGTTCGCTCAACCGCACCCACCCCCAGTACAGCTGGCTGGTGGACACCCTGGTCGGCTGGCAGTGGACCGAGCGCGAATTCAACTACGGTTTGAATGTCGGCCTGGGCATGGTAGTGCTCGGCGACGACGAACTGGCGTTCACCGCCGGCTACCAGTCCGCGCCCCAGGGCAGTGGCGGTCAGGCCGGCAGCACCCTGGGCATTCAATACAGCAATCGAATCGGTCGCTAGGCCGCTTCAAGGGAGAGACCTCATGAACATCACGCGTCTGCTCGTCGCCAGTGTCGCCACCGTGCTCCTGGCCGGCTGCTCGAGCTTTACCCGTCCCAGCGGCGAGGCCCTGCCCAAGGATGCACGCTGGGGCCTGGTGCCCCTGGCCAACTATGCCCAGGCGCCCATGGCCGGCGACCGCGCCGCGCAGATCCTGGTCAGCGTGCTCGGCGAGCGCGGCATCCGTCCGCAGGTCTACGACGACAGCCAGGGCAGCAATCCCAGCGACGACGAGAAGGCCCGCCAGCGCGCGGCCCTGGACTGGGCGCGGCAGCAGAATCTGCAGTACGTGCTCACCGGTAGCGTCGACGAGTGGCAGTACAAGAACGGCCTGGACGGCGAACCGGCGGTGGGCGTGACCCTGCAGGTGATCGACCCGGCCAGCGGCCGGGTGGTCTGGAGCAACAGCGGCGCCCGCTCCGGCTGGTCCCGCGAGAGCCTGGCGGCCACCGCGCAGAAGGTCCTGCGCGGTACCGCGCAAGAACTGCAGTTGCGCTGATGGCCCTGCAATCCGTCCACAAGGACTACACCCTGGCGCCCCGCGCCAGTGGCCGCCTGTCCTGGCTGGAAACCCTGCTGGTCACGGCGGCCGCCCTGGGACTGGGATTCTGGCTGGTGCCGGAAGACCCGCTGATGGTCGGCCTGGCCTTTCCCTGGGTGGTCTTCGCGCCCATCCTGATGGGCGTGCGCTATGGCTTCATGCGCGGCCTGGTGAGCGCCAGCCTGCTGGTGGTGGCGCTGCTCTATCTACACCGCCAGGGCTATCCGGCCTACGAGGAGATCCCGCCGTCCTTTATCGTCGGCGTGCTGCTCAGCGCCATGCTGGTGGGTGAATTCCGCGATCTCTGGAATCGCCGCCTGGAACGCCTGGACCTGGCCAACGACTATCGCCAGCTGCGCCTGGACGAATTCACCCGCGCCCACCACCTGCTGCGCATCTCCCACGACCGTCTGGAACAGCGCGTCGCCGGCAACGACCTCAGCCTGCGCAGCTCCCTGCTGGATCTGCGCCGCCAGCTGCGCGAGGTGCCCCGCGAGCAGGATGCCCTGCAGGCCCTGGCCGAATCCATCGTCGGCCTGCTAACCCAGTACGGCTCGCTGCGGGTGGCGGGGCTGTACCGGGTCGACGGCAATGGCCGGGTGGATCGTCGTGCCCTCGCCAGCCAGGGCGAGATGCCCGGCATCGATCCCGACGACCTGCTGGTGCGCCTGACCCTGGAGCGCGGCGAGACCCTGAGCATCCGCCAGGCGCTGCTGGAGCGCGGCGAGACCCAGCATTCGGCATTGCAGGCCTGCGTGCCCCTGCTGGACACCGAGGAGCGGCTGCTGGCGGTGCTGGCCATCGAACAGATGCCGTTCTTTTCCTTCAACGAACGCACCCTCCATCTGCTGACCATCCTCGCCGGCCACATCGCCGATCTGCTCGGCAGCGATCACCAGGCGCTGACCCTGGCCGACGACGACGCCCAGCAATTCTCCCAGCACCTCAAGCGTTCGCTGCGCGATGCCCAGCAGCACGCCCTGCCCGCCTGTCTGTTCTGCTTCGAGATGACCGAGGCCGACGGTGGCGAGCGCGCCCTGGCGCTGCTGGAAGGCAGTCGCCGCGGCCTCGACCTGCAACTGCGCCTGACCAACCAGGCGGGCCACCCCTGCCTGCTGGTGCTCCTGCCGCTGACCTCTTCCGATGGCCTGGAAGGCTACCGCCGCCGGCTGCGCCAGCTGCTGGCCGAGCGCCATGGCCAGGACAGCACCCTGGAAAGCCTGGGCGTGCGCAGTCATGAACACGAGCTGCTGCCCAAGACCCGCGCCCAGGAGCTGCGCGTCTTCCTGTTCAACGAGTGTGGTCTGCATGAACAGCAAGTGGCTGTTTAGCGGCGCCTTCGCCTTCGAGGCCAGCAGCTGGGCGCTGCTGTTCGCCAACCTGCCGGTGGCGGCGGCGGCCCTGGCCTTCGTCACCGCCCATGCCGCCGGCAGTGCCCTGCTGGCGGGTGGCGTCTGGCTGTTGCTGCCCAGGCGCTATCAGCGCCCGCTGCCCTGGAGTCCGCTGTTTCTCTTTGCCCTGGCCTTCTTCATTCCGCTGGTGGGCGCGGCCGGGGTGATCGCCGCGGTCTTTCCGGCGCTCTGTCTGCCGCGCAAGCGCCGCGAGATCGCCTGGGAAGCGCGCAGCGTGCCCAATCTGCCGTTCCGCCCGCTGGAGCGTCGCGAGGAGATGCTGTTCAGCGATGGCGGCCTGCAGGACGTGCTGCGCCATGCACCCAGCACCGACAAGCGCCTGACCGCCCTCTTCGCCACCCGCCGCATGCCCGGGCGCGACGCCATTCCCATCCTCAAGCTGGCCCTGCGCGATCCGGCCGACGACGTGCGCCTGCTCGCCTATTCGATGCTCGACCAGCAGGAAAGCCAGATCAACCAGCGCATCGAGACCCAGCTCGGCGAACTGGCCAGCACGCCCGCGGAACGCCAGCCGGCGCTGCACGGTACCCTGGCCCGCGGCTACTGGGAGCTGGCCTATCTGGGCCTGGCCCAGGGCAGTGTCCTGCGCCACGTGCTCGGCCAGGCGCGGGAACATATCGAACTGGCCCTGGCCGGTGAAGAAAACGAAGAGCTGCGCATCCTCGCCGGGCGCATCGCCCTGGAGCAGGGCGAGCCGGAGCGGGCCCTGGAGTTCTTCCAGGCCGCCGAGGCGGCGGGCGTGCCCCTGGCCCAGCTGGCGCCCTTCCGCGCCGAAATCGCCTTTCTGCGCCGCGATTACGCGGTCATCCCGGCGCTGCTCAACAGCCTGCCGGCGGATCTGAAGAAGCGGCCGCCGTTTGCCGCCCTGGTGAAGTACTGGTTATGAAAGACGCCCCCGCCGCGACCGTGACGCCCGATGTCTGCCTGCTTCTGGAGGGCACCTGGCCCTATGTGCGCGGCGGGGTGTCGAGCTGGGTCAACCAGCTGATCCTCGGCCTGCCGGAGCTGACCTTCTCGGTATTCTTCATCGGGGGTCAGCGCGAGAACTACGAGAAGCGCCACTACGCCATCCCGCCCAACGTGGTGCACATCGAGGAGCACTTTCTCGCCGGCTCCTGGGTGCCCAAGGGCGCGCCCATCAGTCCGCGGCGCCAGGCGCCGGTGCAGCTGCTGCGCGATCTGCACGCCTTCCTGCACCACCCCGACGAACCCAGCGCCGCCCAGGGCGACGCCCTGGTGGACGCCTTCGCCCAGGGCAGCGTGACCCTGGACGACTTCATGTACAGCCGCGCCAGCTGGGAAGCCATCACCGAGGGCTACGAGCGCTATTGCACCGATCCATCCTTCGTCGACTACCTCTGGACCCTGCGCGCCATGCAGGCGCCGCTGCTGATGCTGGCCGAGGCCGCGCGGCGGCTGCCACGGCCGCGGATGATCCATTCCATCTCCACCGGCTATGCCGGCATGCTCGGCGCCATCCTGCAACGGCGCTGGGGCTGCAACTTCCTGCTCAGCGAACACGGCATCTACACCAAGGAGCGCAAGATCGACCTGGCCCAGGCCAAGTGGATCGCCGAAGGCCCGGACGAGGCCCTGCGCACCGGGCTGGACGTGGACGTCAGCTACATCCGCCGGCTGTGGATCCGCTTCTTCGAGCGCATCGGCCTGCTCACCTACAAGGCCGCCGATCCGATCATCTCGCTCTATGACGGCAACCGCCGCCGGCAGATCCAGGACGGCGCCGATCCCACACGCTGCCGGGTGATTCCCAACGGCATCAGTCTCACCCAGTGGCAGGACGCCCTGGAGCGTCGCCCCGAGGGCGTGCCGCCGGTGGTCGGGCTGCTCGGCCGGGTGGTGCCGATCAAGGACGTCAAGACCTTTATCCGCGCCATGCGCGGGGTGATCAGCGCCATGCCCGAGGCCGAGGCCTGGGTGGTCGGTCCGGAAGACGAAGACGAGGAATACGCCGCCGAATGCCACAGCCTGGTCACCAGCCTGGGCCTGGAGGGCAAGGTGAAATTCCTCGGTTTCCAGAAGATCGGCGACATCCTGCCCAAGCTCGGCCTCATGGTGCTGACCTCCATCAGCGAGGCCCAGCCGCTGGTGATCCTCGAAGGCTGGGCCGCCGGCGTGCCGGTGGTGAGCAGCGACGTCGGCTCCTGCCGCGAGCTGATCGAGGGCTCCACCCCCGAGGACCGCGCCCTGGGCACCGGTGGCAGCGTGGTCGCCATCGCCGATCCCCAGGCCACCGCCCGCGCCATCCTCGCCCTGCTGCGCAATCCGGGGCGCTGGCAGGCCGCGCAGCGCACTGGCCTCGCCCGGGTCAATCGCTACTACACCGAGCCGCTGATGCTGGAACGCTATCGCGAGCTCTACCAGGACGCCATCGGGAGGAGTCTCTGACATGGCCGGCATCGGCTTCGAACTGCGCAAGATCCTCGCGCGCGACTCCTACACCGCCACCCTGCGCGCCTATGTCTACGCCGGCCTGATCAGTTCGGGCCCCTGGGTGCTGTCGATCATCAGCGTCATGCTGATCGGCGTGCTGGCCACCGGCATCGTCACCCCCAACGTGCTGATCCGGCAATTCCTGGTCACGGTGACCTACCTCATGGCCAGCTCGCTGATCCTCACCGGCGGTCTGCAGCTGTATTTCACCCGCTTCGTCTCGGACCGGCTGTTCGAGGAGAAGCAGACCTGCATCCTGCCCAATCTGGTGGGCATCCTGCTGCTGGTGACCCTGGTCGCCGGTGGCCTGGGCTTCCTGTTGCTGGCGACCCTGTTCGACCAGCCCTTCGCCTACCGGCTGCTGGTACTGGCCAACTTCGTCACCCTCTGCGACCTCTGGCTGGTGATCATCTTCCTGTCGGGGATGAAGGCCTACAACCGCATCCTGGTGGTGATGACCCTGGGCTACGCCATCATGATCGCCGCCGCCTTCATGCTGCGCTTTCTCGGCATGAACGGCCTGCTGATGGCGCTGCTGCTGGGCCACGCCGCGCTGCTGTTCATGTTTCTCTACGACATCATCCGCGAGTACCCGGCCGATCGCCTGGTGGCCTTCGACTTCCTCGACCGCAAGCAGATCTTCCTCAGCCTGCTGGTCACCGGGCTGTTCTACAACCTGGGCATCTGGGTCGACAAATTCGTCTTCTGGTTCAATCCGCTGACCTCCGACGCCGTCATCGGTCCCCTGCGCGCCTCCATCCTCTATGACCTGCCGATCTTTCTCGCCTACCTCGCCATCATCCCCGGCATGGCGGTGTTCCTGGTGCGCATCGAGACCGACTTCGCCGAATGGTACGAGCGGGTGTTCAACGCCGTGCGCGGCGGCGAGACCCTGCAGCACATCAGCCAGCTCAAGGAACAGATGATCCTGGCCATCCGCCAGGGCCTGCTGGAGATCTGCAAGGTCCAGGGCCTGACCCTGGTGCTGGTGTTCCTGCTGGCGCCGCAGCTGCTGGCCTGGCTCGGCATGTCGCACTACTACCTGCCGCTGTTCTACATCGACGTGGTGGGCGTGAGCATCCAGGTGGTGTTCATGGCCCTGCTCAACGTCTTCTTCTACCTGGACCGGCGCGACACCGTGCTGATGCTCTGCACCCTGTTTCTAGGCCTCAACCTGGCGCTGACCCTGCTCAGCATCGAACTGGGTCCGAGTTTCTTCGGCTACGGCTTCACCGTCTCCCTGGCCTGCTGCGTGCTGCTCGGCCTGCACCGCCTGGACCGGGTGCTGGACGACCTGGAATACGACACCTTCATGCTCCGGCACTGACGGCCGCCGGCACCGGACGAACGGTGTGACCCGCCCACCCGGGAGGCGTCCAACACAGCTCAGCCCTGCAGGACCCTGCCATGAATACCGCCGCCTTGCGCCTCGTGATCCAGACCACCCAGGTGCGCGCTCGGGACAGTGGCGAGGCCAGCCGCACCTTTGCCGACCAGGCGGCGCGTACGACCAGCGCCGATGCCACCCGCGGCGCGGCCCTGGAGCGCTTCGCCAGCGCCTATGTCGACAAGGTGCCCGATGCCCTCGAAGCCCTGCTGCTGCAGGCGCGGGCGGTGGCCTTCGAGGCGCCCCTGGCCGGAGTCCTCGAACGCGCCCTGGCCGGTTTCGCTCCGGCCGCCCTGGCCCAGGCGCCTTCCGCCAGTCTGGCGCTGCTGGCCGCGGCCTATCGTCTCCACCGTCTGCTCGAAGGCCTCCAGCAGCGCCTGGCCGCCTGGTGGGGCGCCACTGGCGAATCGACGGCGCCCAGCCTGGGCAATCTCATCGCCCACCAGGTGCTGGGGCAGCTCACCGTGGCGGCCCTGGAAGATGCCGTGGAAGGCTGGCTCGATGACCTGGACGCCAGCGTCGAGGCGCCGTTCACCCAGCAGTGCTTCCAGCCGCGGCAACGGCGCGGCGCCCTGGCCACGGCCCGCCCGGCCCTGACCTTGAGTCGCCAACGCCAGCGCAGCGTTCGATAAAACGCACGTTTCGACGCCCTTGGCGGCTAACTGTCAAATATATTGATAACCCTCCCGGGCCGGTTTAGGGTGGCTGCTCACCGCCATTAGCGAGGAGTCACCCATGAGCTTGCCCAGCCGCGCCGAGTGGGAGCAGCGCTTCCAAGGTCTCACCCTGGAAGGTCGCGCCTTCATCGACGGCGCCTATGTCGACGCCGCCGCCGGCGCCACCTTCGATTGCCTGAGTCCGGTGGACGGACGCTTCCTCGCCAAGGTCGCCAGCTGTGACGCCGCCGACGCCGACCTGGCCGTCGCCGCCGCCCGCGCCGCCTTCCAGAAGGGCACCTGGGCGCACCTGGCGCCGGCCCAGCGCAAGCGCGTGCTGATCCGCTTCGCCGACCTGCTGCTGGCCAATGCCGAAGAGCTGGCGCTGCTGGAAACCCTGGACATGGGCAAGCCCATCGGCGATTCCCTGAAGATCGACGTACCGGCATCGGCCAATGCCATCCGCTGGAGCGCCGAGGCCATCGACAAGCTCTACGACGAGGTCGCCCCCACGCCCCATGACCAGCTCGGCCTGGTCACCCGCGAGCCGGTCGGCGTGGTCGCCGCCGTGGTGCCCTGGAATTTCCCGCTGATGATGGCCTGCTGGAAACTCGGCCCGGCGCTGGCCACCGGCAATTCGGTGGTGCTCAAGCCCTCGGAGAAATCGCCGCTGACCGCCATCCGCGTCGCCCAGCTGGCCCAGCAGGCGGGCATCCCGGCCGGGGTGTTCAATGTGCTGCCGGGTTACGGCCACAGCGTCGGCAAGGCCCTGGGCCTGCATGCGGACGTCGACACCATCGTCTTCACCGGTTCCACCCGGGTCGCCAAGCAGCTGCTGGCCTACTCCGGCGAATCCAACATGAAGCGCGTCTGGCTGGAAGCCGGCGGCAAGAGTCCCAACATCGTCTTCGCCGATGCCCCCGATCTCAAGGACGCCGCCGCGGCGGCCGCCAGCGGCATCGCCTTCAACCAGGGCGAGGTCTGCACCGCCGGTTCGCGCCTGCTGGTGGAGCGCTCCATCAAGGAGGAATTCCTGCCGCTGGTGGTCGAGGCCCTCAAGGGCTGGAAGCCCGGCCATGCGCTGGACCCCGAGACCAACGTCGGCGCCCTGGTGGACACCACCCAGCTGGAAACCGTGCTGCGCTACATCGAGGCCGGCCATGCCGAAGGCGCCACCCTGGTGGCCGGTGGCAAGCGCACCCTGGAAGAGACCGGCGGGGTCTATGTCGAGCCGACCATCTTCGACGGTGTGAGCAACGCCATGCAGATCGCCCGGGAGGAGATCTTCGGCCCGGTGCTTTCGGTGATCACCTTCGACACCGCCGAGGAAGCCGTGCAGATCGCCAACGACACCCCATACGGCCTGGCCGCCGCGGTCTGGACCCGCGACATCTCCAAGGCCCACAAGACCGCCCGCGCCCTGCGCGCCGGCAGCGTCTGGGTCAACCAGTACGACGGCGGCGACATGACCGCGCCCTTCGGCGGCTTCAAGCAGTCCGGCAACGGTCGCGACAAGTCCCTGCACGCCTTCGACAAGTACACCGAGCTCAAGGCGACCTGGATCAAGCTCTGATCCCTGACCAGCCGGGCCGGCACGATCCGGCTGGTCGCGGACGCGGATCTAGCGATAGACGTGGTAGGTGGCGTATTTGCTCACCTCCACGCTGCCGCTCCAGCTGCTGACCACCCGCTTGGAATCCCAGTCGTACCAGTGCATCCCGGGTGGATTGGAGATGCCTCGTGAACAACTGCCGGTCCGTACCCAGGCACCGCGGAACTTGCCGCTCTTCCAGCGTCGCTCCACCACCTGAATGGGTTGCGCCTTGTAGCCCGGCTCTATCCTCACGCCCCAGGTGAAGGCGGTACTCATCGAGCGATCCTGCTTGTAGCTGCCATCGACGCCGAGGATGCTCAGGTATTTGCCGATGAAGGGCAGCTTCTCCCCGTTGAGCTTGACCCCTACCGACCAGCCGTAGCTGGAGGTCTTGGTCTCGCCCCAGGTATAGGTACAGTCGATGGTCCCGGTGCTCGAGCAGCGGAAGATCGGTCCACGCCAGATCCAGTCCTCCCAGGTCTTGGCCGCCTGCTGGGTGGAAAAGGCCCGGGAACCGTCACCCAGGATGACGGGCTCGGTGTGGTCGGTGAAACACTCGCCAGCCTGCACCAGACCGGTCGAAAGCATGAAGCCGAGCGTCCCGACCAGGGTGGATTTCACGAAGGTGTTCATGGCTTTGGTCCCTCAAAGTCCGAAGACGTTTTCGATGGTGTTGCTTGCCTGGTCCTGCTTGTTGCTCTGGGCCTTGCTCGCGGACTGGGCATCGGCGCGCGCGGGCCGATCGACGGGGGTTATCAGCAGGCCAGTGTCCTTCTCCGGCTTCTTCACCATCAGGGCATCCGCCTCGACGGTCATGCCCAGCGCCAGGGCCGCGTTCTCACTGGCCAGGTGCTGACCGGGCTGATTGTCGAAGATCACGCGCTTGCCTTGATCGAGGGCGTTGTTGATCTCCTTCTTGACGTTGCCGTCGACCTGCACGTTGGGCCCGACCACCAGATAGTCGTATTCACCACCCGTGACGATCTTGGTGTCTTCCGCCTTCAATCTATTGAGGACGAATCCGGTATTGCCCAGCACTTTGAGCCGCAAGTAAGGGCCCGTACTCAAAGACTCTGCTGCCTGGGCGGTAGTACCCAACAGCGTTGCCAACATCAGCGTGGCCACAGGTTTAAAGTTCATGTCGAACGCTCCTATTACGACAGTCTTGTCACAACTGAAAGTCCTATTGAAATATCGAAAGCTCCCGCGAAACTCTCAACCACGCGGCTCCGGCGGCTTGCGCGGACAGCAGGAAGCCTTTTACCGAAGTCAGCTCCGATAATTGTTTTCCTGACAGAGCTCAGGCAGCCAGACAACCGCTAGCAGCAACGACCTTGATATCCAGGTGCCCGCCATCGGCACACGGGCAACTTCGCTAGCCGTCCAGAAAAAGCCTAGCCAAAGTTTCTTTAAACAAATAGCAACGATTGGCGATCCAGCGAAAGAGATCAGCCACAAGTAGCAGGCTGTTGTTTTAATCTTTTTATATAGGCATATAAAAAGCGGCCTTACATTCAAGTAGAGCCAGTGATCGTTAAAGAGTGGCCACTTTTGTTTGTGTAAAACCAGATAAATAACGCGACTGCCAAAACATCGACAGCCATCGCCGGCCCGAGACGGCGCCCAGGAAAAGTGTAACCAGATATTTCATTGCTGGAGGACCAGTCGAATGCCCGGTCCGGAAGCCACCCGGTGCAGCCAGGCCCACGCCCTGAGAGCGCGAGCCGTAATGCGGATATCAGCCCAGCAGATCCACCAGCAGGTCATCGTGGCGGCGCTGCTGGCGATCCAGGCGCAGCTGGCGGGTGCGGAAGATCGACTTGAGGTCTTCCAGGGCGCTGGCGAAATCGTCGTTGATGATCAGGTAGTCGTACTCGACATAGTGGCTCATCTCGCTCACCGCCTCGCGCATGCGGCGTTCGATGATTTCGGCGCTGTCCTGGCCGCGATTGTCCAGGCGCTGGCGCAGGGCGGCCTGGCTCGGCGGCAGGATGAAGATCGACTGGGCGTGGGGCAGCTTGCGGCGGACCTGCTGGGCGCCCTGCCAGTCGATTTCCAGGATCAGGTCGTGACCTTCGGCGAGATCGCGTTCCAGGGCAGCCTGGGAGGTACCGTAATAGTTGCCGAACACCTCGGCGTGTTCGAGGAAGTCGCCGTGCTCGAGCAGGTTGGTAAAGGTCGCGCAATCGACGAAGTGGTAGTTCACCCCGTCGGTTTCACCCGGGCGCATGGCGCGGGTGGTGTGGGAGACCGACAAGCGGATGTCGGGCAGGGCGTCCAGCAAGGCCTTGACCAGGCTGGTCTTGCCGGCGCCGGAGGGCGCGGAAACGATGTAGAGGGTGCCGGGAAGGGCTGTCATGAAGGTCCGCCTATTCGATGTTCTGCACTTGCTCACGCATCTGTTCGATGAGCACCTTGAGATTGATGGCCGCCTGGGAGGCACGGGCGTCGATGGCCTTGGAACCCAGGGTATTGGCCTCGCGATTGAGCTCCTGCATGAGGAAATCCAGCCGCCGTCCGGCCGCGCCGCTGCCCGCCAGGACCCGCCGCACCTCGGTCACATGGGTTTCCAGCCGATCCAGCTCCTCGGCCACGTCGCTCTTCTGCGCCAGCAGTACCAGCTCCTGCTCCAGCCTAGACGGTTCGAACTCGACGCCTGCCTCGGCGCAGCGTTCGAGGATACGGCGCCGCTGCAGGGCCAGCAGCTCGGGCAGCAGCGCGCGCAGCGTCGCCACCTCCGCCAGCACCTGGGCCAGGCGCTCCTCGATCAGGCGCGCCAGTTCGCGCCCCTCGCGCTGCCGGCCGTCGAGCAATTCATCCAGCGCCGCCTCGAACAGCGCCAGGGTCTGGGCCTTGAGTTCGGCGCCATCCACCTCGGCGCCCGCCAGCACCCCGGGCCAGGCCAGCACGGCCAGGGGGTCGAGCTTGGCCGGACGCGCGATCAGCGCGGCGATGTCTTCGGCAGCGGCCACCAGTTGCGCGGCCCGGCGGGCATCGATGCGCAGGGCCACACTCTCGTCGCGTTCTTCGCGCAGCACGCACTCCAGCTTGCCCCGCGACAGGCGTCGGCGCAGCGCCTCGCGCACGCCGGACTCCAGATCGCGAAAGGTCTCCGGCAGCCGCAGGTGGGGCTCCAGGTAGCGGTGATTGACCGAGCGCAACTCCCAGCTCAGGGTGCCCTGTGGCCCCGGCCGCTCGACCCGGGCGAACGCCGTCATGCTGTGCACCATGGCAGGATCCTCGTCTGACGATGCGCGGATCTGGGGCGATCCCGAGCGACCACGCATGTAAAACGCACGATTCTAGCGCACCTGATCGGAGCGACCCAATGCATCCGTGTCGCATGAGCCGGACGCTCTCTATACTATGGGTCTGATATCTACGCCTTACAGGAAGCCCGCAATGAAGCGTCCCAGTGGCCGCGCCGCCGATCAGCTGCGCCCCATCCGCATCACCCGTCAGTACACCAAGCACGCCGAAGGTTCGGTTCTGGTGGAGTTCGGCGATACCAAGGTGATCTGCACCGCCAGCGTCGAGGCCGGGGTGCCGCGCTTTCTCAAGGGCAAGGGCCAGGGCTGGCTCACCGCCGAATACGGCATGCTGCCGCGCGCGACCGGCGAGCGGAATCAGCGTGAAGCCGCCAAGGGCAAGCAGGGCGGTCGGACCCTGGAGATCCAGCGGCTGATCGGTCGGTCGCTGCGCGCTGCCGTCGACCTGTCCAAGCTGGGCGAGAACACCATCTACATCGACTGCGACGTCATCCAGGCCGACGGCGGTACCCGCACCGCCTCGGTGACCGGTGCCTGCGTGGCCCTGGTCGACGCCCTGGGCGCACTCAAGCGCCGTGGCAGCCTCAAGGGCAATCCACTCAAGCAGATGGTGGCCGCCATCTCCGTGGGCATCTACCAGGGCACCCCGGTGCTCGACCTGGATTATCTGGAAGACTCCGCCGCCGAGACCGATCTCAACGTGATCATGACCGATGCCGGTGGCTTCATCGAGGTTCAGGGCACCGCCGAAGGCGCGCCCTTCCAGCCGGCCGAACTCAACGCCATGCTCGAACTGGCCCAGGGTGGCCTGCGTGACCTGTTCGAGCTCCAGCAAGCCGCCCTGCGCGGCGAGTAAGGAAGTCCTCATGCACGATCTCGTCCCCGCCCCCAGCGCCGAAGCCCGGCGCTGGGCCATGCTCTGCCACTACGCCGCCTTCCTGGGTTTCGTGGTGCCCTTCATCGGTAACGTGATAGGTCCGCTGGTGGTTTGGCAGTTCAAGCGCGAGGACGACCCCTTCATCGACCGTCAGGGCAAGGAGGCGCTGAACTTCCAGCTCACCGTCACCCTGCTGCACATGATCTGCTGGCTGCTGGTGTGGGTGCTGATCGGTTTTCCGCTGATGCTGCTGGTGGCCTGCGTGGCCTTCGTGCTGACGGTGATCGCCGGCATCAAGGCCAATCAGGGCCGCGACTACCGCTACCCCCTGACCTGGCGGATGGTCAATTAGCGGGCTTTTTGTGGCCTGCTTCTGATATCCGCGTTGAGGATTTCCAGTCGGCCCGGCGTCGTTTGACAGGCGCCGGAAGCCCTCCGCTATCATCCCTTCGGCTTACTTCTCACGCCCTCGCCGCGACCGGTTTCGGTAGTCGCTGGCGGTAGCGTGCCCGCCTATGCGCTTTTGCGTCAGCAGTCCGTCGATAACGCCAAGGTGGCGTGCCCCGACGGTCCTCGCTTCTTACGTCAGGACTGGTGGCCTCCGGCGCCATCGGCATCAAGACAGGGATGATCATCATGTCGGTTGCAACCGCCACCCCCTCCCCCTTCCAGCGTGTGCTCGAATGGCGCTACTCCACCCTCATGGTGTGGACGGCCATCGGCCTGCTGGTGGTCGAGACCTTTTCCGGCTTTCTGCGCTATGCCCTGGACATGGTCGGCGCCTCGGCGCTGGTCTATCTGCCCAAGATCGCCTGTCTGGCGCTGTTCGCCCTGCAGGTGGCGACGGTCAAGCTGCCCCGGGTGATCTGGGTCGGCCTGTTCGCCGGGCTGGCCTATGCCGCCCTGGCCCTGCTGCATGGCGGGACCTTCAACAACGTGCTGTTCTCGCTGTTCGTCTACAGCCCGCTGCTGTTCGGCCTGGTCTGCGGCCGCGAATTGCTCAAGCAGCGCCGTTTGCTGGGCCGCGCCATGTTCCTGCTGCTGCTCGCCAGCCTGGTCGGCATCGCCCTGGACAAGTACACCTCGGTGCCCTGGAAAGGCTACAGCTACAACCTCGGCGGCAACGACATCGCCGGCAATACCCAGTGGGTCGCCGGTGAAGAGGACCGGATCGCCGGCTTCGCCCGGGTCTCCAACGTGCTGGCGGCGCTGATCGCGGTCTACTGCTTGTTCCTCGCGCAATTCGCCCGCTCCAGGACGCTCTGGCTGGTGGTCGCCCTGGTCGGCTTCTTCGGCATCCTGCTCACCACCAGCAAGGCGCCGGCAGCGGCCTTCGCCTTTACCCTGGCACTGATGATGACCCGCCGCTTCCAGTGGCCGACCTATGCGCTGATCCTGCTGGCGGTGGTGGGTGGCATGCTGCTGCCGGTGCTGAGTCTGATCCGCGACTTCGATCCCCTGGTGGTGATGAGCGACAGCGGCCTGGCTTCCTTCTACGATCGCCTGGTCAACACCTGGCCGAATGTCGTGGCGGAAATGAGCCGCCATGGCTGGACCGTGGAAGGCGCCGGCTTCGGCCTGTTCGGCAGCTCCATGGCCGCCTTCCCCGTGCCGGGGATCGACCTCTTCGTCACCAGCGACAGCAGCCTGGTCTATCTCTGGTGCGTGTTCGGCGTGGTCGGCATCCTCGGCTATGCCATGCAGCTGCCGGTGTTCATCCGCCTGCACACCGCCCCCGACCGCCTCAGCCACACCCTGCTGGCCATCGCCTTCTGCCTCTGCCTGATCGGCTGGACCACCGACCTCTTCGATATCGGCGTCGGCAATCTCTTCGTCGGCATCATCCTCGGCTACGTGCTGATGCGTGATCCGGAAGACGACAACCAGCCAAACCTGCGACCGATCAGCGGCAGCGCCCTGACCGATTGAGCCGCGCCGCGCGGCAATGAAAAAGGGCCGACCCCGCGAGGGATCGGCCCTTTTTCATTGCGTGCGTATCAGGTCACCGGAGCCGGATTGAACAGCGCCAGGTCGTTGTGCAGGCGATGACGTTCGGCCCAGGTCTGGCGGCGGCCGCTGGCCACGTCCAGATAGCACTGGAAGATCTCCCAGCCCATCTCCTCCAGCGACAGCCGCCCGCTCACCACCCGACCGGCATCGATGTCGATCAGGTCCGGCCAGCGCTCGGCCAGCTGGGTGCGGGTCGAGACCTTGATCACCGGCACCATGGACAACCCGTAGGGGGTGCCGCGGCCGGTGGTGAAGATGTGCAGGTTCATGCCCGCGGCCAGTTGCAGGGTGCCGCAGATGAAGTCACTGGCCGGGGTGGCGGCGAAGTACAGGCCCTTGCCGCGGATCTTCTCACCGGGTGCGATGACCCCGGCGATGGGGCTGGTGCCCGACTTGGCGATCGACCCCATGGCCTTTTCGACAATGTTGTTCAGCCCGCCCTTCTTGTTGCCAGGGGTGGTATTAGCGCTGCGATCGGCCATGCCCCGTTCCAGGTAGCGGTCGTACCAGTCCATCTCGCGGATCAGGGCATCGGCCACCTCGGGGGTGGCGGCGCGCGGGGTCAGCAGGTGGATGCCGTCGCGCACCTCGGTGTTCTCGGAAAACATCACGGTGGCGCCGGCCCGCACCAGCAGATCGGCGGCCACGCCCAGGGCCGGGTTGGCGGTGATGCCGGAGAAGGCGTCGCTGCCGCCGCACTGCATACCCACCACCAGCTCGGAAGCCGGCACCGTCTCGCGGCGGCGCCCATTGAGCACCTCCAGACGCACCTCGATCAGCCCCAGGATCTGCTCGACCATGCCGGCGAAGCCGTTGGCCGAATCCTGCAGGCGGAACAGCCACTCCTCTTCGTTCTGCCCGGCGGTGAGGTCGTCGCCCGGCATCAGCTGGCTGGCCTGCAGCTTCTCGCAACCCAGGCCGATGACCAGGGCCTGGCCGCCGAAGTTGGGGTTGCGGCTGATGTTGTGCAGGGTGCGGATGGGGATCACCGCATCCGGGGCGTTGATGGCCACCCCGCAGCCATAGCTGTGGGACAGCGGCACCACGTCGTCGACGTTGGGGTAGCGCGGCAGGAGCTCCTTGCGTACCCGCTCCACGCAGTGGTCCAGCACCCCCACCACACACTGCACGGTGGTGGTCACCGCCAGGATGTTGCGGGTGCCGACGCTGCCGTCCGGATTGCGGAAGCCCTCGAAGGTGTAGCCTTCCAGGGGTTCGCCGACCTGGCCGGGCGCGGTGGCCTTGGGCAGGTTGTCCAGCGCCGGTGGCTCCGGCATGCGCAGCAGGGCCTCGGTGATCCAGCTGCCGGCGGGCACGTCCTGCAGGGCGTAGCCGATGACCTCGCCGTAGCGCACCACCTCGGCGCCCTCCGCGAGATCCACCAGGGAGACCTTGTGGCTCTGGGGAATGGCCTCGACCGTGGTCAGGCCATCGGCGAAGGCGGTGCCGGCGGCCACGCCGGGTTCGTTGACCACCACCCCGACGTTGTCCTGGGGGTGGAGCTTGATGTAGCGCGGCGAATCACGGTGATCGATCAGGTTCATATTCTTATCCTCTGCCGGGGCTCAGGCCCGGGCCGGGTCAGGCTGGGTCGCGCCCAGGATCTCGCCGTCGGCGGTCCGCAGCTCGACACGCTGGATGCGACCGACGATGAACAGGTAGCTGAACACGGCCACCAGGGCATTGGCGCCGACATAGACCAGCGCCCACTTGAAGGAGCCGGTGGCGGCGATGAGGTAGCCGATGACGATGGGGGTGGTGATGGAAGCCAGGTTGCCGAAGGTGTTAAACAGGCCACCGGAGAGCCCGGCGATCTGCTTGGGCGAGGTGTCCGCCACCACCGCCCAGCCCAGGGCGCCGATGCCCTTGCCGAAGAAGGCCAGGGTCATGAAGCCCACCACCATCCAGTCGGCATCGACATAGTTGCAGAAGATCATGCTGGTGGAGAGCAGCAGGCCGCAGACGATGGGCAGCTTGCGGGCGAAGGTCAGGGAGTGGCCGCGGCGCAGCAGGTAGTCGGAGATCACCCCGCCGAGCACCCCGCCGATGAAGCCACAGATCGCCGGCAGCGAGGCGATGAAGCCGGCCTTGAGGATGGTCATGCCGCGCTCCTGCACCAGGTACACCGGGAACCAGGTCAGGAAGAAATAGGTGATGGCGTTGATGCAGTACTGGCCGAGGTAGACGCCGAGCATCATGCGGTTGGTCAGCAACTGGGTGATGTAGTGCCACTTGGGCCCGCCATCGCGCTGGCGGGCGCTGTTGTCCATGTCCACCAGGCCGCCATTGTTGCGGATGTGCGCCAGCTCCGCGGCGTTGATGCGCGGATGCTCCTTGGGATTGTGGATGTACTTCAGCCAGACCCCGGAGAAAAGGATGCCCAGGACGCCCATGATGACGAAGACGTGCTCCCAGCCGAAGTGGAAGACGATGCCGCCCATGATCGGCGCGAACAGCGCGGTGGCGATATACTGCGCCGAGTTGAAGATCGCCGAGGCGGTACCGCGTTCGGCGGTGGGGAACCAGGCGGCGACGATGCGCGCATTGCCCGGGAAGGACGGCGCCTCGGCCAGGCCGACCAGGAATCTCAGCATGAACAGGGTGGTCACCGCCCAGGCCACCGGCAGGCCGCCGACCAGCCCCTGCAGCAGGGTGAAGAACGACCAGAAGAAGATGCTGCCGGCATAGACCTTCTTCGAACCGAAGCGATCCAGCAGCCAGCCGCCGGGAATCTGCCCGGCCACATAGGCCCAGCCGAAGGCGGAGAAGATATAGCCGAGGGTCACGGCACTGATGCCGAGGTCTTTCTGCAGGCTGGAGCCGGCGATGGCGATGGTGGCGCGATCGGCGTAGTTGATGGTGGTCACGACGAACAGCATCAACAGGATCAGGTAGCGCACCCGGGTCGGTCTTGTGGCATCCATGGGGATCCCTCTTGCGTGATTGTTTTTATTGAAGGCGCGGACCCTTGGATGATTGCGCAATCATATTCTGGTGCGACAATCGGCCTCAGCCCTTGCGTTTGCCCAAGACTAAGCCATGATTGCGCAACCATACAAGTATGACGTCTAACAAGATCTGGACCGGCGGTCAGGTCGTGGCGCGGTCGATGATATGGAAACCGGTGTCGATGCGCACTGCTTCCCGGCCCTGGTCATCCTCGTTGAAACGCTGCAGCAGTGCCTCGGCCGCCAGGGTGCCCATGCGATCGCCCTCGACACTCACCGACGACAGCGCCGGGTGCATCTGGGCGGCGCTGGAAAGATTGCCGAAGCCCAGCACCGCCAGATCCTCGGGCAGGCGCAGCCCGCGACTGGCGGCTTCCGCCATGACGCCCTGGGCGACGGTATCCGAACTGCAAACCACCACGTCGAAGGCCTCGTCACGGGCCAGCAGCTGGCGCAGGCCAGCCCGCCCGGACTTCACCAGCGCGGGGGCTGGCAGGATCTCCAGCGGCGGTTCCGCCACGCCCAGCTCGGCCAGCCGCGCGACCAGGCTGCGACAGCGGCGCAGGGCGCGGGGGTCATCCACCGAGACCACGGCGAAGCGCCGATAGCCGCGGGCGTGCAGATGCTCGGCCTGGGCCCGGCCCACGGCTTCATGGGAAAAGCCCACCTGCATGTCCAGCGGGTCCTCGCCCAGGTCCCAGGACTCCACCACCGGAATGCCGGCCTGGGCCAGACGCTGGCGACTGGCGGCGGTATGCAGGGTACCGGTCAAGACGATGCCATCGGGCTTGCGCCCCAGCACCGCGGCCAGCAGCTGCTCTTCCTGTTCGGCGCTGTAGCCGGTCAGGCCCAGCAGGGTCTGGTAACCGGCCCGGGACAGGCGCGCCATCAGCGCCTGGACGGTCTCGGCGAAAATGGAGTGGACGATGGTCGGCACGAACAGCGCCACCAGGCGACTGCGATTGGAGGCCAGACCGCCGGCCAGCAGATTGGGCACGTAACCGGTGGCCTGCACCGCCGCCAGCACCTTCTCCCGCGCCGCCTCGCTGACGATCTCCGGTCGATTCAGCGCCCGCGAGACGGTGATCGGCGACACCCCGGCGACCCGGGCCACGTCGATCAGCGTGGGGGCAACGGGATTGACCGCGGTAGTGAGGACTTTGCTGGACTTCTTGGCCATGGATCGCTGGAGACGGGGAAGAGATCGGCCATGGTACCGGTTGGGGCGGACGGCGTCCCCGGTGAACACCGTAGCGTGGAAAACCGCGCAGCGTTTTCCACCCGGGAATGGGCACCGTTGGATGAGAGAGCATCGAATCCCGTAGGAGCGGCCCATGGCCGCGATAGTCCAGCAAGTAGCGTGGAAAACGGCGTAGCCTTTTCCACTGGAACAGAGTGGCAAGAGATACCCTCACCCCAGCCCTCTCCCAGGGGGAGAGGGGGTCAGCCGAGCAAGCATTCAGCGCCATCCGCCCTGGCCAGAGCGCGATCAATCGTCGGGGCCCGTCCCATCGGCGCACCGCCCCGGCTGCGATAATCCCCGTGCCAGATCTGATCGCGGCCGTGGCGGTCCGCCGATGCGGCCGCTCCTACAGGCTATCTAGCTGCTGTAGGAGCGGCCGCGATACGCCCTACCCGCCCATCGCCGTCCGAATATCCGCCGCCAGCTCCAGTACCCGAGCTTCCTCGGTGTCCCAGGAGCACATGAAGCGCGCCCCGCCGCTGCCGATGAAGGTGTAGAAGCGCCAGCCGCGGTTGCGCAGGAATTCCAGCGCCGGTTCCGAGAGCTGCAGGAATACCGAGTTGGCTTCCACCGGGAACATGAAGTCCACCCCGGGCACCCCGCGCACCCGCTCGGCGAGCAGTTGGGCCATGGCGTTGGCATGGCGGGCGTGGCGCAACCAGGTGTCGTTTTCCAACACGCCGAGCCAGGGCGCGGAGAGGAATCTCATCTTGGACGCCAGCTGGCCGGCCTGCTTGCAGCGGTATTCGAAGTCCTCGGCCAGGTCGCGGTTGAAGAAGAGGATGGCCTCCCCCACCGCCATGCCGCTCTTGGTACCGCCAAAGCAGAGCACGTCGACGCCGGCCTTCCAGGTCACCTCGGCCGGCGTACAGCCCAGGCCGACCACGGCGTTGGAAAAGCGTGAGCCGTCCATGTGCAGGTGCAGGCCGAGGTCGCGGCAGGTGGCGCTGATGGCCTGCAGTTCGTTGAGGCCATAGAGGGTGCCCACCTCGGTGGCCTGGGTGACGGTCACCGCGCGCGGCTTGGGAAAGTGGATGTCGGCGCGCTTGGTGGCGATCTGCTGGATGGCGCCCGGGGTCAGCTTGCCCTGGTGCGCCGGCGCCAGCAGCAGCTTGGAGCCGTTGGAAAAGAACTCCGGCGCGCCGCATTCGTCGGTCTCGACGTGGGCGGTGTCGGAGCAGATCACGCTGTGGTAGCTCTGGCACAGCGCCGCCAGGGCCAGGGAGTTGGCGGCGGTGCCGTTGAAGGCGAAGAACACCTCGCAGTCGGTCTCGAACAGCTGGCGAAAGCGATCGGCGGCGCGCGCCGTCCAGGTGTCGTTGCCGTAGGCGGTCTCGTGGCCGACGTTGGCCGCGGCCATGGCGGCCCAGGCTTCCGGGCAGATGCCGGAATAGTTGTCACTGGCGAATTGCTGGGCGTTGCTGCTCATCGGGCAGTCCTCGCGACGGGTTCGGTACGGGCCAGCAGCCAGTCGCGCGCAGCGCCCTCGACCAGCGGCAGCACGCGGCGGCGGACCTCGGCGTGATAGCCATCCAGCCAGTCCAGCTCGTCGCTGCGCAGCAGCGCCAGATCCAGGCAGCGGGTGTCCAGCGGACAGAGGGTCAGGGTCTCGAAAGCCAGGAAATCGCCGAATTCGGTGGTTTCCGCGCGGGTGCACAGCAGCAGGTTTTCCAGCCGCACGCCCCACTGGCCGGGCCGATAGATGCCCGGTTCGTTGGAGGTGATCATGCCCTCGCGCAGGACATGGTGCGGGGTGACCGTGGCATAGAAGGAAATCGACTGCGGTCCCTCGTGCACATTGAGGAAATAGCCCACGCCATGCCCGGTGCCGTGGCCATAGTCGATGCCGGCGGCCCAGATCGGCTCGCGCGCCAGGGCATCGAGCATGGGCGCGGCGACGCCGGCCGGGAAGCGCGCTCGCGACAGCGCCAGCATGCCCTTGAGCACCAGGGTGAAGTCGCGGCGCTGGGCGGCGCTGGGGGTGCCGATGGGCACCACCCGGGTGATGTCGGTGGTGCCGCCCAGGTACTGGCCGCCGCTGTCGATCAGCAGCAGGCCGTCGCCCTGGAGCTCGGCATGGGCCTCCTCGGTGGCGCGGTAATGCGGCAGGGCACCGCCGGCATTGAAGCCGGCGATGGTGGCGAAGCTCAGGGAGACGAAATTCGGCCGGGCGGCGCGGGCTTCGCTCAGCCAGTCGTCCACGGTCAGCTCGGTGAGGCGCTCGCCGCGGGCCAGGGCCGCCTCGAAGCGGGCAAAGAAGACGCACAGGGCGGCGCCATCTTCTTCCATGGCCAGGCGCACCTGGGCCACCTCTTCGGCGGTCTTGCAGGCCTTGAGCAGGGTCGAGGGATTGATCTGCTCGTGCCGCTCGACACCCTGGGGTGCGGCCTCGGCCAGCCCCAGGGTGACCCGTGCCGGGTCCACCAGCAGGCGACTACCAGCCGGCAGGCTGGCCAGTTCGGTGGCGGCCTGGTGGTAGTCGGCCAGGGTCACGCCGTCCGCTTCCAGGGCCGTGCGGAGCTCGGCCGGCACCTTGGCCGGATCGATGAACAGCTGGCAGCTGTCCCGACCCAGCAGCAGATGGGCGAGGAACACCGGGTTGTAGGGCACATCCGCGCCGCGCAGGTTGAGCAGCCAGGCGATGTCGTCCAGCGAAGAGATGAAATGCCAGGCGCTGTCGGCCTCGACCATTGCCTGGCGCACCTGGGCGAGCTTGGCGCTGCGCGGCTGGGGCGCATGGGGCGCCGCATGGGCGTAGACCGGCGCGGCCGGTAGCGCGGGGCGCCCGGTCCAGATCGTCGCCAGCGGATCGAGGTCGGTCCGCAGCTGGATACCCTTGGGTTCCAGGGCCCGGCGCAGGGCCGCCGCGGCGCCGAGCGACAGCACCTGGCCGTCCACCAGTACCGTGCCGCCCGCGGGCACCTGCTCGGCCAGCCACTGCAGATGGGCCTGGGGCTGGCTGGCGACCTGCTTCATCAGGTCGATGCCACTGCCCGCCAACTCCTGGGTGGCCTGCTCCCAGTAGCGGCTGTCGGTCCAGACGCCAGCGGCCTGGCGCGTCACCAGCAGCAGCCCGGCGGAGCCGGTGAAACCAGACAGCCAGGCACGGCCCTGCCAGTGTTCCGGCAGGTATTCGGACAGATGGGGATCGGCGCTGGGGATCAGGCAGGCATCGGCGCCCTGCTCGGCCAGGAAGGCCCGCAGGTCGGCAAGTCGTTGAGCGGAAATGGCGGTCATGAGCACCTCGACAAGGTCAGGGGCTCAGTGTGCCGCAGATATAAAAAAGCCGCACCCGAAGGGTGCGGCGGAGAAAGACCAAAGGAGCAAGGAGGGGTGGTCTTTCGAAAGCGGAGCGGCTCAGCGACGCGCGTTGGCAGCGGGAGCGGCTTGATCGCCGTAATGCTGCATGGCGGCATGATTCTGATCGACCAGCTTGTATCTCAGGCTGGGATTGTCGTCGGCAGCGGCGAACTGGGCGGCGGTCAGGGTGGCAAGGGTCAGCACCAGGGCGGACAGAGAACGTTTCATGGCGAACTCCTAAAAGGTCGTGTTCATCGGGGTACGGGACCATTCTAGGTAAAGAACGCAGCCTAATAAATAGCATGCTAACTAAATCACTGTTACAGAACCTGCAACAAGCTCGACCCTAGTCCTTGGCCCAGTAGCGCTGGTCTTCCAGCACCCGGTTCTCCAGCTGCAGGCGCTCGGGCAATTCCTCCTTGAGGAAGTCGATCCAGGTCTTGATCTTGGCGTCGAGAAAGCGCCGCGAGGGATAGAGCGCATGGATATTGCGCTCGCGCAGGCGGAAGTTGGGCAGCAGCCGTACCAGACTGCCATCGCGCAGGTAGTTGACCGCGATGTAGCTGGGCAGCAGGCAGATGCCCATGCCCTGGCGGGCCACGCTGGCCAGGGCCTCGGCGACGTTGACCTGGAAGACGTAGCGCGGCGCGACCTGCTGCTCGCCGTCTTCGCCGGCGAAGACCCAGCGTTCGGAGAAATTCGGATCCAGCAGGCGCAGGCAGTCGTGCTCGGCGAGATCGGCGGGCACCTTGGGCGCCGGATGCTGCGCCAGGTAGCTGGGCGCCGCGCAGACCACGCTGTAGACGCCGCCGAGGCGCTGGGCGACGAAATCCGAATCGGCCAGTTCGGTGTCCAGGGTGATGGCGATGTCATGCCC
Source organism: Pseudomonas sp. BAV 4579 (assembly GCF_009765395.1). Lineage (NCBI taxonomy): Bacteria > Pseudomonadati > Pseudomonadota > Gammaproteobacteria > Pseudomonadales > Pseudomonadaceae > Pseudomonas > Pseudomonas sp. BAV 4579. The sequence continues at coordinate 87,073 of NZ_WHOV01000005.1, forward strand.
ATCCTCCAGCAGCGCCGGATGGTTCTGCGAGAGCGTCATGACGATCTCGACATGGGGATAGCGCGCGCAGAAGCGTGACACCAGGGGCGCCAGCAACTGGGTGCCCAGGCCGGTCATGGAATGCAGGCGCAGATGCCCATGGGGCTTGAGATGGGCACCGCTGGCTTCGGCTTCGGCCTCGCCAACGTCCTGCAGGATACGGCGGCAGCGTTCGAGGTAGCGCTCGCCCGCCTCGGTCAGCGCCAGGCGCCGGGTGGTGCGGTGCAGCAGACGGGTCTGCAGATGGCTTTCCAGTTCCGCCAGCAGGCGCGACACCTGGGCGGTAGACAGGGCGAGGGTGTGGGCGGCAGCCGTGAGACTGCCCAGATCCACCACCCGGACGAAGATGCGCATGCCTTGGAAGATATCCATTATTGCCTTTTTCGCAATGGAGTTTCGTCAAGCCGTCACTTTATTGAAAAAGTCGCACGCACGATAGTGGTGCGGTGAGCTGCTGTGGATTCGACATTCTGACCGCGCGAATCCTTCCCTCCGGCAGTGGCTCCTTGGATAGCTCCTTGCGGCCTTCTGGCAGATGTCTCCTCTGGAGACCTCCGCCAGAGGGCCGTTTTTTTTGCCCGACCGTTTCGCTCATCGCCCCTCACGCCCCGGCTCGCGAATGCGGTAGCTGGCGACGTACAGCGCCGGCAGGAACAGCAGGGTCAACAGGGTGGCCGCGACGATACCGCCGATCATGGCGTAGGCCATGGGCCCCCAGAACACCTCGCGGGCGATGGGAATCATGCCCAGGCTGGCTGCCGCGGCGGTCAGCAGGATCGGCCGGCGGCGGTGTCGGGTGGCTTCCACCACGGCGTCCCAGGGCGAGCGACCGTCACGCTCGAAGGCGTCGATCTGGGTCACCAGGATCACCGAGTTGCGGATGATGATGCCGATCAGCGCCAGCACCCCGAGGATGGCGACGAAGCCCAGCGGCTGGCCGAAGGGGATCAAGCCCAGCACCACGCCGATCAGCCCGAGGGGCGCCACGCTCGCCACCAGGAACAGCTTGCGGATGCTGTGCAGCTGGATCATCAGGAAGGTGGCCATGAGGAACAGCATCAGCGGCACCACTTCGGCGATCGGGCCCTGGGCCTTGCTGCTCTCCTCCACCGTGCCGCCCACCGCCACCTGATAGCGCGGCGGCAGCTTGGCGATGAAGGCATCCACCTCCGGCTGCAGCTGCTTGACCAGATCCGGCGCCTGGATCTCGCTGAGAATCGAGGCCTTGAGGGTGATGGTGGGCAGTCGATCGCGGCGCCACACCAGCGGCTGCTCCAGGGCATAGTCGATACGGGCGAAGGCCTTGAGCGGCACCGCGACGCCCTGGGGCGTCATGATCTGCAGATTCTCCAGGGTTTCCACCGAGCGCCGTTCGGCCTCGCTGGCCCGCGCCACCACGTTGACCAGGTAGATGTCGTCGCGTACCTGGGTCACCGGGGTACCGGTCACCACGCCATTGAGGATCTGCGCCACGTCCTGGGACGAGAAGCCCAGCTGCCGCGCCTTGTCCTGGTTGACCTCGACCTTGAGCATCCGCGCCGGCTCGTTCCAGTCGTAGAGGAAGTCTCCCAGCTGGGGACTCTTGCCCAGCACGCTGGCCAGCGCCAGGGCCTGGCGGCGTACCTCGGCGACGTCCGGACCACTGATGCGGTACTGGATCGGCCGGCCCACCGGCGGACCCATCTCCAGGGGCTGGACGTAGCCGGACAGGCCGACGAAGTCCTGGCGCAGCCGTTGCTTGAGCTTGGGCAGCAGGCGATTGCGCGCCTCAAGGTCCTTGGCCACCAGGATGACCTGCCCATAGAAGGGATTCTCCAGCTGCTGGTCCAGCGGCAGATAGAAGCGCACCGCGCCCTGGCCGACATAGGAACTCCAGTGGGCCACGTCCGGATCGTCGGCCAGGGTCTTCTCGAATCTGTCCATCTGCGCGCGGGTGGCGTCGAGGGAGGCGTTCTGCGGCAGGTTGAAGTCGATCAGCAGTTCGGGTCGATCCGAGGACGGGAAGAACTGGTTCTGCACGAACTTCATCGAGAACAGCGCCGCAGCGAACAGCAGCACCGTGAGGAGGATGGTCAGCCAGCGGTGGCGCATGGCGCCCAGCAACAGGCCGTCGGACCAGCGTGCCAGGCGGCCGGGCTGGTCGTGGTCCTTCTGCTTCACCTTCTTCGGCAGGATGTGCACGCCGATCACCGGCGAAAAGAACACCGCGACGATCCAGGACAGGAGCAGCGCCACGGCGATCACCGCGAACAGGGTGAAGGTGTACTGGCCGGCGCTGCTGGAGTTGAGCCCGATGGGCACGAAGCCGGCCACCGTCACCAGGGTGCCGGTGAGCATGGGAAAGGCGGTCGACTCGTAGGCGAAGGTCGCCGAGCGGTGCAGCGACTCGCCCTCCTCGCGCTTGGTCACCATCATCTCCACGGTGATCATGGCGTCGTCCACCAGCAGGCCGAGGGCAATGATCAGGGCGCCCAGGGAAATCCGCTGCATGGTGATGCCGCTGTATTCCATGAAGACGAACACCAGCGCCAGGGTCAGGGGGATCGACAGCGCCACCACCAGGCCGGCGCGCACGCCGAGACTGATGAAGCTCACCACCAGCACGATGATGACCGCCTCGAACAGCGCCCGGGTAAAGCCGCCGACGGCCTTTTCCACCACCTGCGCCTGGTTGGAGACCACGTGCACGCCGATGCCCACCGGCAGGTCGGCCGTCAGCTCCTGCATCTTCTCGGTAAGCGCCTTGCCAAAGGTCTGGATATTGCCGCCGCTGCTCATGGCGATGGCCAGGCCGATGGCCGGCTGGCCGTTGTAGCGAAACAGCGAACTGGGCGGATCGGCGTAGCCGCTGCGGATGTCGGCCAGATCGGTGAGCCGATAGAAGCGATCATCAATGCGCAGATTGACCGCCGCCAGATCGGCGGTGGAGCGGAATTCGCCGCTGGTGCGCACGCTGATGCGCTCGGCGCCGGATTCGATGGTGCCCGAGGGGGTCACGGCATTCTGCTGTTGCAGACTCTGCATCACCTGGCGCTGGTCGATGCCCAGGGCCGCCAGCTTGCGGGTGGAGAAGTCCAGGTAGATGACCTCGTTCTCCGCGCCGATCAGCTGCACCTTGCCGATGCCCGGCACGCTGCGGATCTCGCGGCGCACCTGCTCCACCTGGTCGCGCAGCTGGCGCATGCTGAAGCCGTCGCCGGTGAAGGCGTAGATGCTGCCGAAGACATCGCCGAATTCGTCGTTGAAGGCCGGTCCCTGGATACCCTGGGGGAATTCGCCCTGGATGTCCGAGACCTTCTTGCGCACCTGGTACCAGATGTCGGGAATCGCCTTGGCCGGCGTGGTGTCACGCAGATAGACGAACACCGTGGACTGCCCCGGCCGGGTGAAGCTCTTGGTGTAGTCGAGGGAATCCAGTTCTTCGAGCTTCTTTTCCACCCGCTCGGTGACCTGCCGCAGCGTCTCCTCGGTGGTCGCCCCCGGCCAGCGGGTCTGGATGACCATGGTCTTGATGGCAAAGGACGGATCTTCCTCGCGCCCCAGCTTCATGTAGGAGAAGACGCCCATCAGCAGGGCGACGAACATCAGGTACCAGACAAAGGATTGGTGGCGCAGCGCCCAGTCCGACAGGTTGAAGCCTTTCATGGCCGAGCGCCCTCCTGATCCTTCACCCGCTGTCCCTCCTCGAGACTGTTCACCCCTGCTGTCACCACCCGCTCACCCACCTTCAGGCCCTTGCCGATCCACACCAGGCCAGCGGCCTCGCGCAGCACCTCGACCGGACGCTGGCGTACCCGCGCCTGCTCGCCCTGGCCTGCCACCACCCACACCGAGGTCCGGCCATCCTGACGCCGCAGCGCCTGGGTCGGCAGCGGCAGGCCCGCGGCCGGAGGCGACTCCAGCTCGCCCTGCACCAGGCTGCCGATGCGCAGCGCGGCCGGCGGCTCGTCCAGGGTCAGGCGTACCCGCCGGGTGCGGGTGCTGGCATCGGCCTGGGGCTCGATCTCGCGCACCCGGCCCTGCACCGCCACCTCGGGATCCAGGGCCAGGCGCACGGTCAGGACGCGTCCCGGGGTCAGCTGGCCAATGGCCTGGGCCGGCAGATCCAGGACCGCCTCGCGAACATCCGGCCGGGCGACCCGCACCACCGGCTGACCGGCGGACACCACCTGGCCGACCTCGGCCTGCCAGGCGGTGATCACCCCGTCGAAATCACTCTGGAGTTCGGCATAGTTGCGCTGGTCGCGGGCCTGGCGCTCGGCACTCTGGGCCTGCTCGCGGGAGGCTTCCAGGGTGTGCAGCCGGGTCAGCGCCTGGTCCAGCTGGGAGCGCGAGCCGACCCCCTGGTCGAACAGCTGCTGCTGGCGCCGCGCATCGCTGCGCGCATCACGCCACTGGGCGTCGGCATCGGCGGTCTGGCCCTGGCGACTGCGCAGGGCGTTGTCCTGATCGGTGGGATCCAGCGCCGCCAGCAACTGGCCACGCCGCACCGGCTGACCCACGTCCAGTAGCCGGCGGGTCATGCGGCCGCCGACGCGAAAACCCAGCACGCTCTCGTAGCGCGCCTGGATGCTGCCGGCGAAGACCTCGCGCCCGGGCGGCGGGGCACTGAGGGTCAGGGTCGCCACCGGCCGGATCGGCGGCGGCGGGGCCTCGTCGTCGGAACAGCCGGCGAGGGCCAGCAGCAGGCAGAGCGGCAGCAGCGGCTTCATGGCCGCACCTCGTTGAAGGCGGAGCGCTCGGCGAGCTCGACCTTCTGCCCGGGACTGAGCGCCTGGCCGCCGGCGACCACGATGCGGTCACCGGCCTTGAGCCCATCGCTGACGATGATGCTGTCACGGGTGTAGCGCTCGATGCGCAGCGGCTGCAGGCTGACGCGGCCATCGTCATTGAGGCGCCAGGCGGCGGGTTGATCGGTGGTGCCATTCAGCGCCGTCCAGGGCAGGGCGAAGCCCTGCTCGGCCACGCCCTCCAGCTGGGCGTTGACCACCGCGCCCAGGGTCATGGCCGCTGGCGGTCGATCGAGTTGCACCTTGATGCGCACCGTGCCGCTGCTGGCCACCGTCGGCGCGATCTCGCGCAGGGTGCCCTGGGTCGCGATCGCCGGTTGCGCCTGCAGGACGACGGGCAGGGTCTGGCCGACCTTGAGTTCGCGGGCCAGGGATTCGTAGAGATCGAAGACGGCGTCGAGGTCGCCACTCACCGCCAGGTCGAAGATCGCCGCCCCGGCCTGGACCACCTGCCCGGCTTCGGCGTGACGGGCGGTCAGCACCCCGGCGGCACTGGCGCGCAGCTCGGTATAGCCAAGCTGCTTGCGCGCATCGTCGCGCTGGGCCATGGCGGTCTGCAGGGCGCTGCGCGCACCGTCGAGGGTGGCCTGGGCCTGGTCGTACTGGCTGCGACTGGTGTAGCCCTTGGGCAGCAGCGCGGCCTGGCGCTCGAAATCGACGCGGGCCAGGCGCGTGCGGGCTTCCTGGGCCTCCACCTGGGCCTGGGCGGCGGCCAGGTTGTTGCGCAGATCCTGGGGGTCCAGCCGGGCCAGCACCTGGCCCTCGCGCACGCGATCACCGACGTCCGCCAGCCGCTCGCTGATCTTGCCACTCACCCGAAAGCCGAGTGGCGCCTGGACGCGTGCCTGGATATCTCCGGTGAAGGGGATGCGCTGGCTGTCCTGTATGGGACTCAGCTGCGCCACCACCACCCGTGCCCGTTCCTCGGTGGGAGGTTGCTCCTGGGAGCAGCCCGGTAACAGCGTTACCAGGGTCAGAGCAGCCGTTACCTGGCAGAGGCGAGCAAGGCGGAGAGCCCTCATGATTGTCCTTGTTGGTGGAAGAGGCGCGATCTGCGAACTGACCACGCGCGTCGCAGGGGGTTCGTCTGACGAATTGTCAGGTGCCTGAGGCCACTTGGGAAGCGTTACGCCGAGGGCCAGGTGCAAACGCCCGCTGCCGGAGCGGCCACTCGCCCACAAATGTTCACAAATGCCCTGGAACCCGGCATTCCGGGCGGCAGTCAACTGAGACGTGCGCTGTGGACCTGTCCGTCTGCAGCTGATGCCCGCCGCCCTTCCGCTGCGGGCCCCATCGGATACACAGGTTCATTTCGACGAGGCCGAACTCATGAAAAAGCTGCTGATCACCTCTACCGCTGCTGTGATGCTGTCGATGGCCACGGGTGTCTTCGCGGCTGATCCCTCCAAGAGCGCCACGGCCGTCAATGGCTCCGCCACCACCGAGGTGCCGGGCAAGACTACCGTCAAAGGGGGGGCCGACGGCGGTGCCGAGGTGCCCTTCAAGAGCGACAAGCCCAACAAGGTCGACGCCCGCAACCAGAACAACATGCAGTAACCGCCTACCCCTGGCGGTAACGAAAAGCCCCGGCATGCCGGGGCTTTTTGCTGTCTGCCGTCCAGACGGCGGACAAAACAAACCCCGCCGAAGCGGGGTCTGTGGAAACTGTGCAGCGGCCGGGCTTAGCGCCAGAACGGCTTGTGCATTTCCTGGTAGCGCTGGGCCTCGGTGATACCGGCGTCAGCCAGCATACGGGTATCCAGGCGGGCCAGTTCATTGCGGCTGGCGATGCGACGCTGCCAGGTGGACAGGGTGGAGATAACGCGCAGGGCAGCGGGAACACGGGTGCTGGGCTTGGCGTTGTACAGCGAGGAACTGAAGGTGCGTTCCATGGTGGCTTTCCTTCCCGCTTGTGACGGGTACTGGTCATCGAATGGCGCCATTGTCTCGCCGGACGAGTGCTACCACCAGTAACAGTACAGGGAAAGGTTCACGGATCACCTCGCACACAATTGCAACTGTACTGCTGCAATTTGGGTCACTCTGTAACGTATTGCACCATTGCAGTGCAAAATTTAGTTACTAGAGGGAACATCGCGGAAATTTGAACTGTACAGTTGGCCTTCAGCCAACAAAACAGGAGTGCTGTTCTACCTGTTACCGCACCCGCTGTCCAGCCTGGAAAGTTCTCAGTGCTCCAGAAAGGAGCGCTCCCGACGCCTGGCGACGTCGGAAGCCTCTCGCGGTCAACGTGCGGCAGCAGCCAGGCTCGGTGCGGCGGGCTGGCGACGGCCGACCCAGGTACCGATGGCCACGACCACCAGTGCCAGCAGACCGGTCGCCAGGATCTCGAAGCGATGGGCTTCGCTGAACAGCATCACGGTCAGGGCGCCGACGATGAAGACGATCACCGCCCAGGTCAGCCAGGGGAACAGCCACATGCGGAATTCCAGCTGCTCGCCGCGGGCCATCAGCTTGCGTCTCAGACGCAGCTGGGTCACGGCGATCACCAGGTAGACCAGCAGGGCCACGGCACCGGAGGTGGACAGCAGGAAGCTGAACACCGCATCGGGCATGGTGTAGTTGGCGATGGTGGTGAGGAAGCCCACGGCGGTACTGGCCAGCACCGCAGCCCGCGGCACACCGCTGCTGGAGGCCCGACCCAGCTTGGCCGGGGCATCGCCACGGCGAGCCAGCGAATAGAGCATGCGCGACGCGGTATAGAGCGCCGAGTTCAGGCAGCTGGCCACGGCGACCAGCACCACGCAGTCGACGATCAGCTTGGCGTTGGGGATCGACAGGATCTCCAGGGCTCGCTGATAGGAACCCACCAGTGGCAGCTGGGCATCGTTCCAGGGCACCATGGACACCACCAGGAAGATTGAGACCAGATAGAACAGCGCGATCCGCCAGATCACCGAGTTGGTGGCCCTGCTGATCTGCCGCGACGGGTCCTTGGACTCGGCGGCGGCGATGGTGACGATCTCGGTCCCCATGAAGCTGAACATGGTGGTCAGCAGGGCGCCCAGCACCGCGCCGAAGCCATTGGGCATGAAGCCGCCGGTATGGGCCATCAGGTTGCTCAGGCCACTGACCTCGCGACCCGGCAAGGCCCCGACCAGGGCCGCCGCGCCCAGGGCGATGAAGGCGACGATGGCGATGACCTTGAGCAGGGCGAACCAGAATTCGAACTCGCCGTACTTGCCGACGCTGAACAGGTTGGTCACGGTCAGGATGCCGGTGATGATCAGGGCGAACTGCCAGGTGGCGATCGCCGGGAACCAGGCACTGAGGATGGCCGCGGCGGCCACCGCCTCCAGCGGAATCACCAGCACCCAGAACCACCAGTACAGCCAGCCGATGGTGAAGCCGGCCCAGCGGCCGATGCCCTGCTGTGCATAAGAGGAAAAGGAACCGGTATCGGGCGAGGCGACGGCCATTTCACCCAGCATGCGCATGACCAGCACCACCAGGGTACCGGCCAGGGCATAGGCCAGCAGTACGGCCGGACCGGCCGCGGCGATGGCATGACCGGAGCCGACGAACAGACCGGCGCCGATCACCCCGGCGATGGACAACATGGTCACATGGCGCGGTTTGAGCGCCGGAGAGAGGCTGCATTCTACGTTGGACATAAGGTGTTACCTGACAACGGAAAGCCTCCCAAGTGCAACTTGCGCGCCATCCTCGCTGAAATCGGCACAAATTGAACTCAAAGGGTGCAATGCCTCGCGGAGAGCGGCGAAAAAGCGGCGCTCCAGCGAGCTATCGCGCTAACCATCTGATGTGCAAAGTGATTTCTTTTGAGTGCACAAGACCGTTTGGCTTGCTTCGTTAGGTATCACCTTGTGCAACTTGCACCCTTATGGTGCTTGCAAAGGTGGAACCTTAGGTAACTCTGGCCGAACGTGAGTGCCGGCACCCTGCCCCACGCGGTCGATGATGCCGCTCGCGGCGGCAAGATCGCCGTGCCTGGAGCGTCGCAACCGGTTGGCGCCGCATCAAGCTCACCCGAGGCGGCGTCCCAGGCGCTTGTCCCTTCGCCACGGGAGCGGGGGAACTTGCCGAGCCGCGTGGCCTCTGCACAGCTGCGACAAAATGTAACCGCAGCCAGTGGATATTGGTAATATTCCAACATATTAGCTAGCTAACCATGAGTCCCGAGGTTCATGTCGGGCACCTGATGAGACCCCTGACCATGTCCGCAGACGACTCCGTCCCGGCCCGCCGCGACTTCCTGCGCAAGTCCCTGAGCCTGATTCCCGTGGTTGCCCTGGCGGGCGGTGCCCCCTCGGGCCTGGCCCTTGCCGCGTCCACCCCGGAAAGCAAGCCGGGCAGCAGTCCGCACGTCGCCCCCTATCAACCGGTGTTCTTCACCGCCGAGGAATGGGCCTTCGTGCAGGCCGCGGTGGCCCGGCTGATTCCTGCGGATGAACTCGGCCCGGGCGCGCTGGAAGCCGGCGCGCCGGAATTCATCGACCGGCAGATGCAGACCGCCTATGCCCGCGGCGGCCTCTGGTACATGCAGGGTCCCTTCGCCGTCGATGCCGCACCGGAGATGGGCTACCAGAGTCGCCTGGTACCCCAGGACCTCTATCGCCTGGGCATCGCTGCGGTGGATCGCTGGACCCGTCAGCAGCACGGCAAGGTCTTCGCCGAGCTGGCACCCGCCGACCAGGACGTGGCCCTCGAGGCCCTGGAAAGCGGTGACGCCGCGCTCGAGGGCGTGCCGGCCAAGCTGTTCTTCGCCCAGCTGCTGCAGAACGCCAAGGAAGGCTTCTATTGCGATCCGCTGCATGGCGGCAACAAGCAGCTGGTCGGCTGGAAGCTGGTGAATTTCCCCGGCGCCCGCGCCGACTTCATGGACTGGGTGGAGCGCGACGAGCGCTATCCGCTGCCGCCGGTCTCCATTCGCGGGGAGCGCGGTTGATGGCCAAGGTATTGCCCAGCAAGCAGGTAGTGATCGTCGGCTTCGGCTGGACCGGCGCCATCATGGCCAAGGAGCTGACCGAGGCCGGTCTGGACGTGGTAGCCCTGGAGCGCGGCAGCTACCGCGACACCTATCCCGATGGCTCCTACCCCCAGGTGATCGACGAACTCACCTACAGCATCCGCAAGAAGCTGTTCGTCGATGTCTCCAAGGAAACCGTCACCATCCGCCACAGCGTCAACGATGTCGCCCTGCCCAACCGCCAGCTCGGTGTCTTCCTGCCCGGCGATGGGGTGGGCGGCGCCGGCCTGCACTGGTCGGGGGTGCACTTCCGCGTCGATCCGGTGGAACTGCGCCTGCGCAGTCACTATGAAGAGCGCTACGGCAAGACATTCATCCCCGACGGCATGACCATCCAGGACTTCGGCGTCAGCTACGGCGAGCTGGAGCCCTACTTCGATTTCGCCGAAAAGGTCTTTGGCACCTCGGGCACCGCCTGGAGCGTCAAGGGCCAGGTGGTGGGCGACGGCAAGGGCGGCAATCCCTATGCCGCGGATCGCTCCAGCGACTTCCCGCTGCCGGCGCAAAAGAACACCGTCTCGGCGCAGCTGTTCGAGAAGGCCGCGCGGGACGTGGGCTATCACCCCTACAACCTGCCCTCGGCCAACACCTCGGGGCCCTACACCAACCCCTATGGGTGCCAGATGGGTCCCTGCAACTTCTGCGGCTACTGCAGCGGCTACGTCTGCTACATGTATTCCAAGGCCTCGCCGAATCTCAACATCCTGCCGGCGCTCAAGCAGGAGCCGCGCTTCGAGTTGCGCAGCCAGGCCCATGTGCTGCGGGTGAACCTGGACAGCACCGGCAAGAAAGCCACGGGGGTGACCTACCTGGACGCCCAGGGCCAGGAGCTGGAACAGCCGGCCGACATCGTCATCCTCGCCGCCTTCCAGTTCAACAACGTGCGCCTCATGCTGCTGTCGGGCATTGGCCAGCCCTATGATCCCAAGACCGGCGAGGGCGTGGTCGGGCGCAACTTCGCCTACCAGAACATGGCCACCATCAAGGCCTTCTTCCGCCAGGATCAGCACCACACCAATCCCTTCATCGGCGCCGGTGGCAATGGCGTGGCGGTGGACGACTTCAACGCCGACAACTTCGACCACGGCCCCCACGGCTTCGTCGGCGGCTCGCCCATGTGGGTCAACCAGGCCGGCACTCGGCCCATCGCCGGGGCGGCCAATCCGCCCGGCACGCCGCAGTGGGGCAGCGCCTGGAAAAAGGCCCAGGCCGGCTACTACAACCACCAGCTGTCGATGGACGCCCACGGTGCCCACCAGTCCTATCGCGACAACTACCTGGACCTGGACCCTACCTACCGTGACGCCTATGGCCAGCCGCTGCTGCGCATGACCTTCGACTGGAAGGACAACGACATCCGCATGACCCGCTTCATGGCGGCCAAGATGAAGAAGATCGCCGAGGCCATGAGTCCCGAGCACATCAGCGTCTCGGTCAAGGCGTTCGGCGGTCACTTCAACACCGCCAGCTACCAGACCACCCACCTCAACGGTGGCGCCATCATGGGTACCGATCCCAAGACCAGCGCGGTCAATCGCTACCTGCAGAGCTGGGACGTGCACAACGTCTTCGTGCCGGGCGCCTCGGCCTTTCCCCAGGGTCTGGGCTACAACCCCACCGGCCTGGTGGCGGCCCTGACCTACTGGTCGGCGCGGGCCATCCGCGAGCAATACCTGAAGAATCCCGGCCCGCTGGTGCAGGCATGAGAGGCACGCCCATGATCCTCCGTACCCTCGCGACCCTGCTGCTGGGCGCCGGCCTGGCGCTGACGGCCCAGGCCGCCGACGACACTGACCCGGCGCTGGTCAGGAAAGGCGAATACCTGGCCCGGGCCGGCGACTGCGTGGCCTGCCACACGGCGCCGGGCGGCCAGCCCTTCGCCGGCGGCCTGCCCATGCAGACGCCCATCGGCACCCTCTATTCCACCAACATCACCCCGGATCGGCAGACCGGCATCGGCGCCTACAGCTATGCCGACTTCGATGCCGCCATCCGCCAGGGTATCGCCAAGGAGGGTCATACCCTCTATCCGGCCATGCCCTACCCCTCCTATGCCCGGGTCAGCGAGGGCGACATGCGCGCCCTCTATGCCTACTTCATGCACGGCGTGACACCGGTCGAGCAGGCCAATCGCGATAGCGACATCCCCTGGCCGCTGTCCATGCGCTGGCCCCTGGCGATCTGGCGCCAGCTGTTCGCGCCCGAGGTGGTGCAATTCCAGCCCGCGCCGGACCAGGATCCGGTGGTGGCTCGCGGTGCCTATCTGGTGGAAGGCCTCGGCCACTGCGGTGCCTGCCACACGCCACGCGCCTTCACCATGCAGGAAAAGGCGCTCTCGCCTGCCGATGGCAAGGATTTCCTGGCCGGCAGCGCCCCCCTGGAAGGCTGGATCGCCAAGAATCTGCGTGGCGACCAGCGCCACGGCCTGGGTCGCTGGAGCGAAGCGCAGCTGGTGCAATTCCTCAAGACCGGGCGCTCCGCCGACAGCGCCGTGTTCGGCGGCATGACCGAGGTGGTGCAGCACAGCCTGCAGTACCTGAGCGACGCCGATCTGCAGGCCATCGCCCGTTACCTCAAGACCTTGCCGCCCAGGGACCCGCACGATGCGCCCTTCCAGGCCGACGGGCGTGCCGCCGCGGCGCTCTGGCGCGGCGATGACAGTGCCCGGGGCGCCCAGGTCTATGTGGACAACTGCGCCGCCTGCCACCGCACCGATGGCCAGGGTTACGACCGGGTATTCCCGGCGCTGGCCGGCAATCCGGTACTGCGTACGGCGGATGCCAGTTCGCTGATCAACATCGTGCTCAAGGGCGGCACCCTGCCCGGCCTGCACACCGCGCCGTCGATGATCGTCATGCCGCCCTTCGGCTGGCGCCTGAACGACGCCCAGGTGGCCGACGTGGTCAGCTTCATCCGCGCCAGCTGGGGCAACGACGCCGCCCCGGTCAGCGCCGCCGAGGTCGCCAAGTGGCGTACCGACGATACGCGCACCACCTCCGGGGACGATCTCGGCCAGGCCTTCGGTCATGGTCAGCCAGAGCCGCGCGAAGCGGGTAAATAGCGTTCGCTTCAGCGGCGCAGCCAGGCCGGATCCACGGCGGCGAACACCTCCTGCAGCCACTCGACCCAGGCGCGTACCCGCGGCGAGGTCTGGCTGGCCAGGGGGTAGACCGCCGCCAGCGGCAAGTCCGGCGGTGGCTGGTCGGGCAGCACCTCGCACAGGCGCCCTGCCGCCAGGTGCGCGGCGAGATGATACAGCGGTGCCTGGATCAGCCCGAGTCCGGCCAAGGCCGCGCCAACATAGAGATCGGCGCCGCTGACCGCCATGCGTCCGCCTGACTCCAGCCTCCGAATCTCGCCCGTCTGGCAGAATTCGAAGGGCAGCCGGCGGCCACTGCGCAGCGAGCGGTAGTGCACCAACTGGTGCCCGCTGAGGTCGTCCAGGTCTTCGGGCATGCCCTGTCGCTCGAGATAGTCCGGACTAGCGCAGGTGATCTGCACCAGCGCGCCCAGCGCCTGCACCGCCAAACCCTCGTCGTGCACCGGGCCACCGCGCAGCACGCAATCGATGCCCTCGCCGATCACGTCTACCGGCCGATCGTCGGCGCTGATCACCAATTCCAGGTCTGGATAGCGCTGACAGAAATTCGGCAGAGAAGGCATCACCAGTACCCGCCCCAGACTGCTCGGCAGGTCGATGCGCAGCCGACCGCGCGGTTGACGCCGCCGCTGGCTGAAGGCGCCCTCGATATCGTCCAGTTCGGCCAGCCAGCCGACGCAGCGCTCGTAGTAGGCGGCGCCGTCCAGGGTCGGGCTGACCCTGCGGGTGGTGCGATGCAGCAGCGTCACGCCCAGGTGGGCTTCCAGCTGCTGCACCAGCAGGGTCGCCATTGCGGGTGACAGACCAAGATCGGCGGCGGCACGGCTGAAGGAGCGGCGCTCGACGATCCGTACGAAGCCGCGCATGGCTGCCAATCGGTCCAAGATTCTTCAACCCCATCGAATACTGCCTGTCTTGATAGCAGCTTTGTTCACCTCCCCTCAATAGCGAGACTGGCCTGGTCTTTCACGAAAGGAGCGAACGTCATGCTGCAACGACAACTGGGCCGCAATGGCCCGCAGGTATCCGCTATGGGGCTGGGCTGCATGGGCATGAGCGAGTTCTATGGCGCCACCGACGAGAGCGAGGCCCTGGCGACCCTGGACCTGGCCCTGGAACGTGGCGTGACCCTGCTGGATACCGCCGATGCCTATGGTCCCCACCACAACGAGGAACTGCTGGGCCGAGTACTGCGCGGACGCCGCGAGCAGGTATTCCTGGCCAGCAAGTTCGGCCTGGTGCGCAGCGAAGATCCCAATACCCGTGGGGTGAATGGCCGGCCCGACTACGTGCGTCAGGCGGTGGAGGGGAGCCTGCGGCGGCTGGGCGTCGAGCATCTCGACCTCTACTACCAGCACCGGGTCGATCCCGAGGTGCCGATCGAAGAGACGGTAGGCGCCATGGCCGAGCTGGTGCAGGCCGGCAAGGTGCGCTACCTGGGGCTCAGCGAGGCCTCCAGCGCGACCCTGATCCGCGCCCAGCGGGTCCATCCCATCGCGGCCCTGCAGAGCGAGTTTTCGCTCTGGTCACGCGATCCCCAGGAACACGGCGTGCTCGCCACCTGCCGCGAACTGGGAGTCGCCCTGGTGGCCTACAGCCCGCTCGGCCGCGGTTTTCTCACCGGCGCCCTGAAATCACCGGAGGATTTCGCCGTGGATGACTATCGCCGCCTGAGTCCGCGCTTCCAGGGCGAGAATTTCCAGCGCAATCTGGCACTGGTGGAGCGGGTACGGGCGCTGGCCGAGGCCAAGGGCGTGACTGCGGGCCAGGTGGCCCTGGCCTGGGTGCTGGCCCAGGGCGAGGACATCGTGCCCATCCCGGGCACCCGGCGACGCGGTTATCTACTGGAAAATCTCGCGGCGCTCGAGGTGCAGTTGAGCGCAGCCGAAAGCGCCGAACTTGACCGACTGTTCACCCCGGAACAGGTGGCCGGTACGCGCTATCCCGCCGCCTGGATGCAGCTCGTCGAGCGCTAGTGACCATCAAGCCCGTCGCCGACCGACGGGCTTGCACGGTTGGCATCGATCCTGCTAGCTTGATCGGGTTAGTACCAAGCTGACCCCAATCGCTGGACGCCTTTCCGCTCGATGTAGCAGCGCGAAACAAGCGTCACCCAGATCAAACCGATCCCTCGATTGCTCAGGATCTGCCGCCCTGGCCTCTGAATCTCGTGCCCGGCCGGTTGCCTGCCTTCCCAAGTACTTACCTGCATGCCTGGGCATCTTACCCACACGCTGCCTTCCTCCAGCCAGAGATTCAGCCGTCGGCCGTTATGGGTACGAGGTTGCTGGAGTTATTTCACCGCGCCGACTGAGCGTGGGTCCCAAGGATAGACAGATGAACATTCAAAATCAGGCCATCGCGGCCATGCAACACCTTCAAGCGGCCTTTGCACCGTTTCAATGCATCACCACCCCGGCTTCGCGCAAGGGCGGTTTCAGCTTCACCGTGGTCGACGAGCGCGGTGTCGCCTGTCGCAGCGAGCGCCTCTATCCCGAGCAGTACAACGCTGCGGCCGGGCTGGAACGCGTCATCGAACGTACCCGTCGCGCCCTGGTGGCCTGAAGCGCCACACGAGTGCCGGACGCATCACGGTTTCCGTGATGCCCATGCCGGCAGCCTCCATCTGCGGTATGTTTGGCACAGCTTCGCGTAGGCGTGAGCCAAACAATGAATCCCAAGATGGAGGTCGCATGTCGCAAGTCGTATTCATCCGCCATGGCCAGTCGGCGTGGAACCTGGAAAACCGCTTCAGTGGCTGGGCGGATGTGGATCTGACCGAACAGGGGGTCCGCGAGGCCCACGAGGGCGGTCAGGCACTCAAGGACGCTGGCTTCCTCTTCGACGTGGCCCATGTCTCGGTGCTCAAGCGCGCCGTGCGGACCCTCTGGCACGTGCAGGAAGGCATGGACCAGATGTGGCTGCCGGTGGTGAGCGACTGGCGCCTCAATGAGCGTCACTATGGTGGCCTGACCGGCCTCAACAAGTCCGAGACCGCGGCCAAGTACGGCGAAGAGCAGGTACTGGTCTGGCGCCGCAGCTACGACGTGCCGCCGCCCGAGCAGAGCGTCGAGGAGCAACAGGCGCTGGCCGCCGACCCGCGCTATGCCGGTCTGTCGCTGGACCAGGTGCCGCGCACCGAATGCCTCAAGGATTGCGTCGAGCGCGTCCTGCCCTACTGGAACGAAGTCCTGGCTCCGGCCATCCGCAGTGGCCAGCGCGTGCTGGTGGTCGCCCATGGCAACTCCATGCGTGCCCTGATCAAGTACCTGGACAACATCTCCGACAGCGACATCGTCAGCCTCAACATCCCCAACGGCGTACCGCTGGTGTACGAGTTCGACGAGAATCTCAAGCCCACAAAGCACTACTACCTGGCCGATCCGGACGAGGTCGCCGCCAAGATGGCCGCGGTGGCCAATCAGGGCAAGGCGAAGTAAGGCATTTCGTCCTGCTTCGATCGCAGCCATGAGACGCCGTAGGTTGGGTTGAGCGTAGCGAAGCCCAACAGGCCTGACCGCGGAGTGGCGGCACTGTTGGGCTTCGATGATGAAGCCGTCTCAGCCCAACCTACGGTCCATGGCTGCGATAAGACCGTTGCTCCTACAGGCTCGATGTAGCCGTAGGAGCGGCCGCATCGGCGGACCGCCACGGCCGCGATAGTCCGAAAGCCCAGACCCCGAGCGTGGAAAACCGCTTGGCGTTTTCCACAACCAAGGTCGCTGGTGAGCGGTGGATAAGGCAGTGCCGTTATCCACCCTACACCTTCAAGCCCGACCGTTCGGTCGTTGCACCACCCGCGCTTCTCCCAGCACACCTTCTTCCTGGGCCGCCTGAAGCTCTTCGTCGGCTTCCACGCCCCCGTCGCCTGGCGTCTTCTCGCCCTTCTCCTTGCCGTCTTCGCTGTGGTGCTCGATCACCGCATTGATCTCCGCGCCGAACAGCAGCACCGCTGAAGACAGATAGAAGTACAGCAACAGCACGATGATGGCGCCGATGCTGCCGTAGGTGGCGTTGTAGTTGGCGAAGTTCTGCACATAGTAGCCAAAGCCCAGGGACGCCAGGATCCAGACCACCACCGCCAGTACCGAGCCAGGGGTGATGAAGCGGAAGCTCTGCTTCACGTCCGGGGTGACGTAGTAGAGCACCGCCACGGCGATCATCAGCAGGAACACCGCCAGCGGCCAGCGGATCAGCGCCCAGAGGGTCACCATGTAGTCTTCCAGCCCTACATAGGCGGCCAGCCAGTTCATTACCTGAGGGCCCAGCACCATGAGCGCGGCGGCGCTGAGCAGCAGCCCGGCGAGACCGATGGTGTGCAGCACCGACAGCGGAATGCGCTTCCAGGCCGGACGACTTTCCACCACGTCATAGGCGCTGTTCATGGCGGTCATCAGCGAGCGGAAGCCACCGGACGCGGACCAGAGGGCGATGATGATACTGAAGGACAGCAGCCCGCCCTTCTGCGTCTGCAACTGGTCGATGATGGGATTGACCGTATCCAGGGCGGTGGGCGGCAGCAGATAGGCGGCCTGTTCGCGCAGGAAGGTGAAGAAGTCCGGCAGATGCAGGAAGCCGATCAGGGCGATCAGGAACAGCAGAAAGGGAAACAGCGAAAACAGCATCTGGTAGGCCAGAGCCGCTGCATAGGTGGGCATGTCGTCGGCCACGAATTCCTGGACGGCACGCTTGATGAGGGTGAACGGCGAAACGCCGCGCAGGCTGAAGGCAAACAAGGACATGACGGCTCCTGACGAACGTTCCTCACGAAGGATTCCTGGGGCGGACCTGCCCGGCCCGCGCCCGGCGGCTTTGCAGGTCCGCCCTACCTTCAGAGTGGCAGCAGCCGGGTTGGTTGCGCCCTGACGTCAGAAGCCGGAACCCGAGGCATCCCGGCAGGCGGCGATCTCGGCGGCCGTGGGGGTCCTGAGTTCCTCTATCCCGCGGCTTTCATCGAAACGGATGAAGCCGGCAGCGGCGAATTTGCGCAGCCAGCCATCCATGGGCCAGAGCCCCCAGCGGGCCTGGAAGCGCCGGGCGTTCTCCAGGATGCTGGCGAAATGATTGAGCGGTGGGTGATAGGTCGGATGGTACTGATGGAAGGCGCGCGCCTCGGTCTGGTAGACGGATACCCCCGCCTCGCGGGCGCGAAAGGCGAAATCGGTGTCCTCGCCGCCATAGCCGCGATACCCCTCGTCGAAGCCACCGATGCGACCGAAGGTGGCGCGGGTACAGGCGAAGTTGAGCGACCAGAACAGCGGATGGGGAATCGCCTCGCCCGGCGGACGCTCCCGGTGCAGGGGATGGACGACACCGCTGGCGAGCAGCGCCTCCGGCGTCCAGTCGCCTTCCGCGATGCCGGCCGGCAGGTAGTGGACGAAGCCTTGGTGCAGGGCTTCGGGGCGCGCGGTCAGCGCCTGGCGATAGGCATCGAGCAAGCCGGGCGCGGGTATGCAGTCCACGTCGAGAAACACCAGGTCCTCGCCTGGTGCGGCGGCTACGGCGGCATTGCGCGCGGCGGCCAGGGGCAGGATGCCATCGCCTGCCACGCCAAGCACCTGAATCGGAAAGCCTGGGCTGTGCAGGGCACGCGGCGGCTCGTTCATCTGCACCACCACCAGGGCCGCCGGAGGCGTCGGTGCCAATTCCAGCCCACGGATGAGATTGGCCAGTTGCCGCTCGCGGCCATGGACCAGGGTCAGGACGATCAAGCCAGCACCTCCTGGGCGACCTGCCGGATACAGGCGGCGGCGCGCCGGGCACCCGCGCCGTCGCTTACTGCCATCCAGACCTCGGGATCGAGCTTGCGGGTCCTGACCAGCAATTCCGGCCAGGCGTCGTCGGCGGGCCAGCTTTCGCTGGTGATCGCCAGGCCCTGGGCGGCCAGCAGGCGCCCGGTGGACAGTTGTTCGTCGAAGGGCCGGGCATCCGGCAGGCAGAGGAAGCGGCAGCGCAGATCGGCCAGTTCCGCCACCAGGCTGTCACCCGCCGAGCCGACCACCAGTTCGGCGCGAGTCAGCCAGGGTGCGGGATCGGCGACGCTGCCCAGGAAGCTCAGATTGGCCGGCACCTCGGTGGCGTCGTCCAGCACCGGACCCAGCACCGTCCAGTGCCAGTCGGGACAGGCCCGAGCCGCCGCGACCAGCCGCGCGCGACCGAAGGCGGTGCCGCCATGGCCGGCGATGACGGTGACCGTGCCGGGCTCGCGGAGGCGGTCGGGTAGCGGCCCGGCATAGCGCGACAGGCTGCCGGCATAGCAGGTCTTGGCCCGCCAGGAAGCCGGGGTGGCGGGCTCTTCCAGGCATTGCGGATAGGGCGCCAGCAGGCGACTGGCACTGGCGTAGGCCAGCTCGTGGGCGGCATCGAAGCGACTGCCGCGCTGGCGCAGGTAGATCGTCGGCACGCCGCACAGCCGGGCCAGCAGCGCCACCTCCACCGAGACGTCGACCACCAGCAGGCAGGGCCAGGCGCGGCGGAACCAGTCCACCAGCAGGCCCATGCGCTCGCGCAACCCTGCCACGCCCAGCGGCGCATAGTGCAGGCAGGCGAAGGCTGCGCCTTCGACGCCAGGAGCCACGTCGGGCGGCAGCGGGCAGAGCCGGACGTGGGGCAGCGCCACCTGCTCGGGCAGGCGACTGCCGAACAGGGTCAAAGGGCCTTCGAAAGCAGCGGCGATGGCCAGGGCGCGGGTCACGTGGCCAGCGCCATGATGGTGGGCGTAATAGCCAATATTCAGCTCAGCCACGGGCCACCCGGCCGGCGGCGATATCGGCGAGCAGGCGCTCATAGCGGTCGATCATCAGCCGATGGCTCCACTGCGCCTCGGCCCGCGCCCGGCAGGCGTCGCGGGATAGCGACAGGGCTTCGCGCAGGGCCGCCGCCAGCGCCGGCACATCGCCCGGCGGGGCCAGGGCGCCGGTCTCGGCAGTGAGCAGTTCCGGCAGGGCACCGCGGGCAAAGGCCGCGACCGGCGTGCCGCAGGCCAGGGCCTCGGCGACGATCAGGCCGAAGGGTTCGTCCCAGCAGGGCGTGACCATGCAGGCGCGGGCCTGGGCGACTTCGGCGACCAGGGCGGTACGGTCCAGGTGGCCCAGATAAACGACCCCGTCACCCAGGCGCGGCGCGATCTCCTGGCGGAAATAGCGCTCGTCGGTGGCCTGGCCGGCCAGGCGCAGGGGTACGCCAGCCTCGCGCGCGGCATCCAGCGCCAGGTGCGGCCCCTTGTCCGGCACCAGGCGGCCGAACCAGAGGGCATGGTCGCCGATCGGCGTAGCGCGCGGGCGCCAGGCGTCGAGGTCGATGCCATTGGGAATCACGTGGCAGGCCGGCGCCAGGTGCGCCCAGTTGTCGGCATTGGCCTGGGAGACGGTGCAGTAATGGCCGCCACCGCGCCTGTGCAATTCGCCGATGGCGTTGATCAGCTCGAAGAACGGCGGGGTGTGCAACACCGTGAGCATGGGCGTGCGGATCAGCCCGGACATGGTCACCGGCACATAGTGCAGGGCGTTGTTGAAGATGACGTCGAAGCCATGGCCATCGATGCGCTGCATGCAGTCGAGATAGCCGTGGTGCTCGTCGAGGTACTCGGAGCTGAGCACGTTGCGCTTGCGCCGACAGCCGTCCGCGCCGTAGTTGCCGTCGTCGAGGATGGGCACCACCTCCAGCTCCGGCGCCGAGGCCGAACTGGCGAACAGCGTCACCGCGTGGCCACGTTCGCGCAGTTGCAGGGTGATGTCGTAGGTGAAGGCTTCGAGACCACCGGCGAAGGGCTGGCGTACCGGGTGTTTCACGTGGGTGAGAATGCCTATGCGCATGGAACCGTCCGCCTGCTGTTGCCTGTCATCCCACTGTCCTTATCGCGAGCCGCTGGTTGATAGGAGTCTCAGCGACGGGAATTGGTTGTGCGCTTCGTCGTGAAAGCCGCGCGGTGGGCAAACCTCCGCGGCGGACCAGGGGTCAGCTTTCCTGGACCCGTATTCCCAGCAGACGACGGAGGTTTCCATGCGTTATGAACTGCACTACTGGCCCAGCATCCAGGGCCGCGGCGAATTCGTCCGCCTGGCGCTCGAAGAGGCCGGTGCACGCTATCTCGATGTCGGCAATGCCCCGGAAAACGAAGGCCTGGGCGTACCCGCCATGGAGGACTACCTGCAAGGCCAGAAGACCCGTCGGCCGCCCTTCGCCCCGCCCTTTCTCAAGGCCGGCGACGAGGTCGTCTCCCATGTCGCTAACATCCTCCAGTTCCTCGGGCCACGGCTGGACCTGGTACCGGCCGATGAAGAATCCCGCTTCTGGGTCCACGGCCTGCAGCTGACCATCACCGACCTCACCGCCGAGGCCCACGATGTCCATCATCCGGTGGCCATCGCCCTGACCTACGAAGAGCAGCAGGACGAAGCCCGGCGCCGGGCCAAGGCCTTTGCCGGGGAACGGATCCGTACCTATTTGAGCTACTTCGAGCGGGTACTGGGCTTCAACCCGGCAGGCGACAGCTGGCTGGTGGGCGAGCGTCGCTCCTATGTCGACCTGTCACTGTGCCAGGTGGTGGCCGGCCTGACCTATGCCTTCCCCAACGCCATGCGGCGCCTGGCGCCGGAGATCCCCCGGGTACTGGCCGTGGCCGAGCGGGTGGCCGCGCTACCCAACATCGCCGCCTACCTGGCCTCGCCGCGCCGCCTGGCCTTCAGCGAGAACGGCATCTTCCGCCATTATCCGGAGCTGGATCCGGCCTGACGGGCAAAAGAAAAGGCCGCCCTGAGGCGGCCTTTTCCATACAGCCTGGACTCAGGCGCGGTCGATGGTGTTCTTGACCGCTTCCTTGCCCTTGCCGACGTTCTTTTGCAGTTTGCCTTCGGCTTCCTGGGCACGACCCTCGCCTTTCATGCGCGAGTTGTCGGTGGCTTCGCCGACGCCTTGCTTGACCTTGCCGGCCACTTCTTTGGCGGTACCCTTGATCTTGTCGCTGGTGCTGCTCATATCAGTCTCCTTGGGATCGCACAGGCAGTGCGCTTGTAAAATCCGACTACGGCTCTAGCCGGGTGGTTTCGACCATTCGTCGCACGGCGTAGCGTCCGGACGCCTTGGGCAGTGGCGCTGGAAGCCTTTAGACTTCCCGCCCTTTTCGTGAGCGACCGCCCAGGTGCCCTTCCCCACGGGAACGTTGCGCGGGGCCGCCTCTCCAACTTCCACACCCCTTCACCGGAGACTTCTGATGTCGCTGAGCCAATTCGACAACCTGCCGGGCGTGACCGCCCAGCCCGACGCCGCCACCCGCGAATTCGTCTTCAACCACACCATGCTGCGGGTCAAGAACCTGGAAACTTCGCTGGACTTCTACACCCGCGTGCTGGGTTTCACCGTGGTCGATCACAAGGACTTCCCGGACGCCAAGTTCAGCCTGACCTTCCTTGCCCTGGTCGATCGCAACCAAGTGCCGGAAGATCCGCAGGCCCGCCAGCGCTGGCGCAAGTCCACCCCGGGCATTCTCGAACTGACCCACAACCACGGTACCGAAGACGATGCCGGCTTCAGCTACCACAATGGCAACAGCGATCCGCGCGGCTTCGGCCACACCTGCGTGGCGGTCCCGGACATCCGCGCCGCCTGCGAGCGCTTCGAGCAGCTGGGCGTAGCCTTCCAGAAGCGCCTGACCGACGGCAGCATGAAGGAAATCGCCTTCATCAAGGACCCCGATGGCTACTGGGTCGAGGTCATCCAGTTCACCCCGCTGTCCTGATCCCTCCGGGCCCGGCATTCGCTGGGCCCGCCCCTGCCTGCCCCTCCGAAGACATCCGACGACTCTTCGGCGCTTAACTGATACCGACTGGCTCCAGGCCATCGACGCCTACTCGCGCCTTTGGCGTACTGCTGACGAAAAGCCTTACCAAAGTCGTATTGCGCACCCCTGCCAGCGACGTCGTCAGAGAGTCCATCATGAAAAAAACAACAAAAATCCGTACCGGTATGTACAGCGTGCTCAGCCTGTTCGTCGCCTGCCTGCTGCTGGCGTGCCTCTATGGGTGGCTCAACGCCCGGACCAGCGCCCAGCAGATCCGCGACCTGGATAGTCTGACCATGGACCAGTTGGACAAGGTCAACAACGCCGCCACCTGGATCAGCCGCGCCAGCGCCAACTCCCATACCGCCATGCTCGACCGGGTCAACGGCGATGCGGCCAAGGCCGAGAAAGGCGTGAAGCTGGCGCTGGAGCGGTTGGACATCGCCCGCAAACTGATCACCGACATGCAGGCCAACGTCAGCGATCCCAAGCTGAGTGGCCAGATCGAGGCCATGCTCAAGGCCTTCGACGCCTACAAGGTCATCGTCGAGGGACAGATCGCCGCCTGCCGCGCCGGCGACCTGCCCGGCTACATCCGTATCAGCGACGGGGCCAAGGGGGCCAGCACGGCCTTCGCCGACACCCGCCAGGCCTTCACCGACGAGATCACCAGCCGCATCGACGCCACCCTGGCCGCCTCTGAGAGTCGCGTCTTGCAAGCCGAGATACGCACCCTGTTACTGGTCGGCCTGACCCTGCTGCTGGCGGTGCTCTCCGGCTGGTTCATCGCCCGCCGGGTGCTGGCCCCGCTCAACGAAGCCGGCGAGCACTTCGCCGCCATGAGCGAAGGCGATCTGACCCGCCGTATCGAGGTGCGCAGCCATGACGAGATCGGCCAGCTGTTCGCCGGCCTCGCCACCCTGCAGAGCCGCCAGCGCGACACCCTGGCCCAGCTCAATCGCACCGCCGAGCAACTCGACAGCGCCGCCCAGGAACTGGGCGAGGTGACGGCCCAGAGCAACCGCACCCTGAATCAGCAACAACAGGAACTGGAACAGGCCGTGACGGCGGTGACCGAGATGACCACCGCCGTGGAAGAGGTGGCCCGCAATGCCGCCTCCACCTCGGATACCGCCCGCGAATCCGATCGCCTGGCCACGGGCAGTCGCGGCCAGGTGGCCCAGGTGCTCAGCGAATTGCAGAGCATGCAGACCACGGTCAACGAAAGCGAAGCCGTGATCGCCAACCTGGCGCAGCAGGCCAACCAGATCGGCAAGGTGCTGGACGTGATCCGCGCGGTCTCCGAGCAGACCAACCTGCTGGCGCTCAACGCCGCCATCGAAGCGGCGCGTGCCGGCGACGCCGGCCGTGGCTTCGCCGTGGTGGCCGACGAGGTGCGCAGCCTGGCCCAGCGCACCCGCCAGTCGACCCTGGAGATCGAGCAGATGATCGGCAACATCCAGACCGGCACCGGTCAGGCGGTGACCGCCATCCAGCGCAGCAACACCCTGGCTGGCACCACCCTGGAAACCACCGAGCGGACCGGCCAGAGCCTGGAGCACATCTTCGTCGCCATCGGCGACATCAACGAGCGCAACCTGGTCATCGCCAGCGCCGCCGAGGAACAGGCCCAGGTGGCGCGGGAGGTGGATCGCAACCTGATCAACATCCGCGAACTGGCGAGCGTGTCCAAGCGCGGCGCCGACCAGATCGAGACCTCCAGTCGCCAGCTGGTCGCACTGACCCGCGAGATCCACGGCCTGGCGGCACGCTTCCGCGTCTGACCCGCCAGGCGGCTACCCGGGAACAGGCGTCCCGGGGTAGCCGCGGCTTTACCCAACTTTACGTTTTCTTGGCACGACGTCGCCGCCGCTACAGGGGAAAATTCGCCCCGGGCGCCAGGCGTGGCGCCCGTTCTCGCCACGGAGCTGCCTGACGTCATGACGACCTGCCCTACCCCGCGCGGCCCTCGCCTGAGGTGCCTGCTGCTGTCCCTTCTCGCCTCGCCCCTGGGTCTGCTGGTGCTGCTGACCGGCGTGCTGCAACTGCTCGGCCCCGGCTAGGGCCGCAGCGTCCGGCCACCGCAGCGGCCGGACCCGCCTGGCTCACAGGCGGAAGCGCGTGACCAGGCCATTGAGGTCCACGGCCAGGCGCGACAGCTCGGCGCTGGCGGCGCTGGACTGCTCGGCACCCGCGGCGGTCTGGACCGACAACTCGCGGATGTTCACCAGGTTGCGATCCACTTCGCGGGCCACCTGGGCCTGCTCTTCCGCCGCGCTGGCGATCACCAGATTGCGCTCGTTGATGCCGCCGATGGCGCCATGGATGCGCTCCAGGGCATGGCCGGCGCCGCGCGCCACTTCCAGGGTCGACTGGGCCCGCACGGTGCTGCTGCGCATGGCCGCGACCGCCTGCTCGGTGCCCTGCTGGATGGTGCCGATGGAGGTCTCGATCTCGCGGGTCGACTCCTGGGTGCGATGGGCCAGAGCCCGCACCTCGTCGGCCACCACGGCGAAGCCGCGACCCGCTTCACCGGCGCGCGCCGCCTCGATGGCGGCATTGAGCGCCAGCAGATTGGTCTGCTCGGCGACGCTGCGGATCACGTCGAGCACCTTGCCGATGTCGTTGACCTGGACCGCCAGATCGCCCACCAGGGTGGCGCCATGCTGGACGTCGTCGCTCATGGTGGCGATGGCGCCCACGGTTTCCTGCACCAGGTCGCGGCCGTCACGGGCCACGCCGGCCGACTCCTGGGAGGCCTGGGAGGTATTGACGGCATTGCGCGCCACCTCGTCCACCGCCGACGACATCTGGTTCACCGCGGTGGCGGCCTGTTCGATCTCGGCGTTCTGGCGTTGCAGGCCGCGACTGGATTCATCGGTCACGGCATTGAGTTCTTCCGCCGCCGAAGCGAGCTGGGTGGCCGAGCCGAGGATGCCCTGCAGGGTCTGACGCAGCTGGCCCTGCATGGTTTTCATGGCCTGCAGCAGGCGCGCGGCCTCGTCGCGGCCTTCGCTATGGATCTCCTGGCTGAGGTCGCCGGTGGCGATCACCTCGGCGGCCTGCACGGCGCGGGCGATGGGCTGGGTGATGCTGCGGATCAGCAGCCAGGCGAAGACCACGGTCAGCAGCGCGGTGGCCGCCAGCAGCAGCACCAGCCACTGGATGGCATGGCTATAGTCGGCAGCGGACTGGGCGTTGGCCGCGGCGGTCTGCTGATCCACCAGGTCGGTGAGTTGCTTGAGCACGCCATTGACCGCATCGGAGTTGGCCAGCAGGTCTTCGTTGAGCAGGCGACGCAGGGGCTCCAGCTGATCGGCGGCGGAAAACGCCAGCATGCGCTGTTGCAGACCGTCGTACTGGGCGATCAACTGACCGTAGCGGCTGTAGGCGGTGCGTTCTTCGTCGGACTGGATCAGCGCCTCGTAGCGCTGCTGGGCGGCGCGCATCTGGCCGTTGCGCTGCTGGAACAGCGCCTGGGTCTTGGCGATGATCTCCGGCTCGCGATTGAGCAGCAGGCGATAGGACAGCACCCGCAGGCGCAGGGTCAGGGCGGTCAGTTCGTCGAGCGCGGCCACGCGCGGCATGGCGCGGTCTTCGATGGCCAGGCCGGAGGCGCGGATGTCGTTCATCTTGACCAGGGCGGTGCCGCCGAGCAGCAGCAGGAGCAGACCGATAAAGGCGAAACCAAGGGTGGCACGCCGCGCGATGGAGAGATTGCGAAAGGACATGGAGAGTTTCCGTTGAGCCTGGAAAGCACCCGCTATCGACCGCACCGTGCAAATCCTGAGGTCCGTTGTCGGACCGGATTTCTCCACCCCTGTCGAGCAAAGGCCGCAAACCCTTGTCCTATAGGGCATCGGAGCTATTGAAAGGCTGGCGAAAGGTCTAGGCCGCGGCACTGTGCCGCAGATCACAGGCCGGAGGTAAAGTGGGCGAAAGACGCTCGGTTTCCCCAGCGGCATTGCGTTCACATTTTTGCACATCTCTCGCAAGCCACTGATCGCCAAGAAAATCTTCTCGGCTATCGCAATTCACGTTTTCTTCACGGGGAAAACCGCGATTCGGCGCCTATATTCCGGCTTCGTGTCGATAAAAGGGGTAAAAGCGCTGATCGTGCAGCGATAATGGCTGGATGATCTCAGTATAAGTTTGAAATATCTTCTGCGTTGTCTGTCACGAGCTATTGTTTCAGCGTGGATTAAGGTTGTGGTCACCACACTGAGTGACCGGGTACCAGGACGCCGCCCGAATACGCGATGGACCGCCAGACAATGAAGCCACCAGCACCCTAGAGGGCCGGGGCGTATCGAGGCGATGCCAGGGGGCGTCTAGCCACTAACCAGCGCTTGCCGCTGCCATTGCGTACTTGAGAAGAGGTCAGAAACAGATGAGCGACAATACGGATACCTTCGGCGCACCCGACGAGGCCCTCCTGCAGCTGGTCGATGGTTTCAAGCGTTTCCGCCAGGATGTCTTCCCCGAACAGGAAGCGCTGTTCAAGAAGCTCGCCAGTGCGCAGTCGCCCAAGGCCATGTTCATCACCTGCGCCGACTCGCGCATCGTCCCGGAACTGATCACCCAGAGTTCGCCAGGCGATCTGTTCGTGACCCGTAACGTCGGCAACGTGGTGCCCCCCTATGGCCAGATGAACGGCGGCGTCTCCACCGCCATCGAGTACGCGGTCGTGGCGCTGGGCGTGAAGCACATCATCATCTGCGGCCACTCCGACTGCGGCGCCATGAAAGCCGTACTCAATCCCGATCCGCTGGAAAAGATGCCGACGGTAAAGGTCTGGCTGCGCCATGCCGAGGTCGCCCGTACCGTGGTCGAAGACCATGGCCATTGCGACTGCGGCCACGGCGGCACCCTGGGCTTCCTCACCGAGGAAAACGTGGTGGCCCAACTGGTCCACCTGCGTACTCACCCCTCGGTGGCGTCGCGTCTGGCCAGCGGTCAGCTGCAGATCCATGGCTGGGTCTATTCCATCGAAACTAGCGAGATCAAGGCGTACGACGCCCAGCAGGAGCGCTTCCTGCCGCTAGATGGCGAAAACATGCCGGTCGCCACCCCGCGTCCGCGCCTGCAACCGGCCTGATCCACCGCGGCCAGCCGGTTCGCCGGCTGGCCGTCCCGAGAAGGGTCGCTCGGCCCCTCGCCATAACAGCGCACTGCGCCGGACGATCCCACCTGGGGCTCCAATCGGGATCGCCCACCCTAGCCGCTAGCCGCCTGAATCCCGAACCGTGTCATATGACGTGATATGACGCGCGGGCACCCTTTTTCCTAGTCGCTGGAGGACCAGGACCATGCTTGGCAATCAACAGACCCCGGGGCGCAACCTGTCGCGCGACGCCCTGGCCTCACTGGTAGTGTTTCTGGTCGCCCTGCCGCTGTGCATGGGGATCGCCATCGCCTCCGGCATGCCGCCGGCCAAGGGCATCATCACCGGCATCATCGGTGGCCTGGTGGTCGGCTTTCTTGCCGGCTCGCCGCTGCAGGTCAGCGGTCCGGCCGCCGGCCTGGTGGTGCTGGTGTTCGATCTGATCAACCGCCATGGCATCGAGGCGCTGGGCCCGGTACTGCTGCTCGCCGGCCTGCTGCAACTCATCGCCGGCTTCACCCGGCTGGGCGCCTGGTTCCGCGTCACCTCACCGGCGGTGGTCTACGGCATGCTCGCCGGCATCGGCATCCTCATCGTGCTCTCGCAACTGCACGTGATGCTGGACGCCAAACCGGCGGCCTCGGGGCTTTCCAACCTGCTGGCCTTCCCGGGCGCCGCCCTCACCGCGGCGGGCCAGTGGAACGGCAGTGGCAGCGGCGCCCAGGCGGCGCTGATCGGGCTGCTGACCATCGCCTGCATGTGGCTGTGGGAGAAATTCCGCCCGCAGACGCTGCGCTTCCTGCCCGGCGCCCTGATCGGCGTGACCCTGGCGACCCTGGCCAGTCTCTGGCTGGCGCTGGACATCCGCCGGGTGGAAGTGCCCAACAACCTGGCCGACGCCATCGACTGGGTGACCTTCGCCGACCTCGGCATGCTGGCCAATGCCGAGCTGGTGGTGGCCGCCCTCGCCCTGGCCTTCATCGCCAGCGCCGAAACCCTGCTCTCGGCCGCCGCCGTGGACCGCATGCACAACGGGCCGCGCTCGCACTTCGACCGCGAACTGGGTGCCCAGGGGATCGGCAATCTGCTCTGCGGCGCCGTCGGCGCGCTGCCCATGACCGGGGTCATCGTGCGCAGCTCGGCCAATGTCCAGGCCGGCGCCACCAGTCGCGCCTCCGCCATCCTGCATGGCCTCTGGCTGCTCGCCTTCGTCGCCGCCCTACCCTTCGTGCTCAAGCTGGTGCCGGTGGCGAGCCTGGCCGGCGTGCTGGTGTTCACCGGCGTCAAGCTGGCCGATCCCAAGTCGTTGACCGGGCTCAAGCGCTATGGGCGGACGCCCATGGTCATCTACGCCCTGACCGCCCTGATGATCGTCGCCACCGATCTGCTGACCGGAGTGCTGGTGGGCTTTGGCCTGTCGATCGCCTTCCTGGCGGTCAAGGCGGCGCAGCTCAAGGTGAGCCTGAGCTATCGCGAAGACCAGCCGGACCAGGCCGATCTGCGCCTGGTGGGCGCCGCGACCTTCCTGCGCGTACCCCAGCTGACCAAGGTGCTGGAGCAGGTCAAGCCGGGCACCACCCTGCACGTACCCCTGGAGCGCGTCTCCTATATCGATCACGCCTGCATGGAACTGCTGGAAGACTGGGGCCGGACCCAGGCCAGCAATGGCATGCGCCTGGTGATCGAGCCCAAGGCCCTGGAGCGGCGCCTGGAAGGCCAGGCCCCGGCGGGTCAGCCGGTCATGCCGACCCAGGCACCGGCCTGATCCAGGTGGCGGAGCAGCCAGGGGGTGCTCCGCCACGCTTCAGCCAGCACTGGGGTCCGCCAACGGAAGGCCGGACCGCCGCATGATCGCTGATCGCGATACTGGCTTGCCAGAGCCTCGCGGCGTCCTAATGACATGCAAAGGCCACTCCATAAAGTGGACATTCTGTCCACAAAAAGCGCTGGATTTGACTGATAATTGTCCAAGTTGGCGTCGGTCATCCTACCAATGGCTAATAGTCTGCTAATTAACTTTCGCTCTTCTCGGGTTTGCCTTATAACGCTATCTGGTTCGACTTTTGTCGCACCAACGATCTTTGTGTCGGGCCACCCTCTATCTCGGGGGTAATCGCTTTGCCAGGAAAGCCATGCGACGCCCACACGGCTAAAAATGACCCCACGAGAGGTAGCTATGCGCAAGCCTGAATTGGCGACGGTGATCGCTGAAAAAGTCGGACTTCCAAAGGAACAGGCCAACGTCGTGCTCAACACGCTGTTGGACGAGATCGCGAATGCGCTGCACCGCAAGGACAGCGTTACCCTGGTCGGCTTCGGCACCTTCCTGCCGCGTCACCGCGGTGCCCGCATGGGGAAGAATCCCCAGACTGGCGAGCCGGTCAAGATTCGTGCGAGCAACACGGTGGCGTTCAAGCCCGGCAAGGCCCTGAAGGACAGCATCGAAGGCTGAACATGAGGCGGCACGGATCGCCGCTGCAGCCAAAAGGCATCGCCTCTGCGATGCCTTTTTTGTGTCCGCGTGGAGGACGCGGAGCGGGGCGATCAGCCGATGGCGATCATCTCGAAGTCGCCCTTGCCCACGCCGCAATCCGGGCACAGCCAATCCTCGGGCACATCCTCCCAGCGCGTCCCCGGCTCGATGCCGTCGTCAGGCCAGCCCAGGGCTTCGTCATAGATATAGCCGCACACGATGCACTGCCATTTCCGCATGTTCTGTTATCTCCCAACCGGCTTCAGGTAGCGCGCACGCTACGCGAAAGCCTGGCAAAGGCCAACCGTGCCGGAGCCCGACTGATACCCAGAGCGCCCTGGTTGCGCCTGGCGACTGTCCACCCCCTGTCTCCATCAGCTAGGCTGCGCCCATGAATTCCTCGTCAGCGCCCATGCCCTGGGCCATCTATTTCGCCGTGCTGGGCAGCGTCATCAGCGTCGGCCTGGCCATCGGCCTGTCGATGCCGCTGGTCTCGCTGCGGCTGGAGGGCTGGGGCTATGGCAGCTTCGCCATCGGCGTCATGGCCGCCTCGCCGGCCCTCGGCATCCTCACCGGCGCCAGCCTGGCCGGACGCCTGGCCGCGCGAGTCGGCACACCGCGGCTGATGCAGCTGTGCCTGGTGACGGGCGCCGCCTCGCTGATCCTGCTGTCGCTGCTGCCCAGCTATCTGCTGTGGCTGCTGCTGCGCCTGGCCCTGGGCGCCATCCTCACGCTGATCTTCGTGCTCGGTGAAAGCTGGATGAACCAGGTCATCACCGATCGCTGGCGCGGCCGCCTGGTGGCGCTCTATGGCAGCAGCTACGCCCTGAGCCAGCTGGCCGGTCCGTTGCTGCTGGGGGTGCTGGGGACCGAAGGCGACCAGGGCTTCTGGCTCGGCGCCCTGCTCATGCTCGGCGGCGCCACCCTGCTGCTCGGTCGCCGGGGCGCGCCAGCGGCCGGCGGCCATACCGCGGCCTGGCGGGCGCTGCTGGACTTCTGCCGCGGCGCTCCGGCCATCGCCTGGGCGGTGGCGCTGTTCGCCTGCTTCGAGGCGATGATCCTCACCCTGCTGCCGGTCTATGCCCTCAACCAGGGCTTCGGCCAGCAGCTGGCCTTGTACATGGTCAGCGCCGTGGTGGTGGGCGATGCCCTGCTGCAACTGCCGCTGGGCCTGCTCGCCGACCGCCTCTCGCGCCAGGGCCTGTTTCTCGGCTGCACCCTGGGCCTGCTGGCGGTCAGCCTGGCACTGCCACTGCTGCTGCACACCCCGGGCGTCTGGCCGCTGCTGGTGCTGTTCGGCGCCACCGCCGGCGGTCTCTTCACCCTGGCGCTGATCCTGGTGGGCGAACGCTATCGCGATGCCGAACTGGTCAGCGCCAATGCCTGCATCGCCCAGCTCTGGGGACTCGGCTGCCTGATCGGTCCGCTGGTCACCGGCGCCGCTAGCCAGTGGCTCACCGGCCATGCCGTGCCGCTGCTGATGGCCGTCGGCGCCGCCGTGCTGCTGGTGATCGTCAGCCGCCGGGGCAGCATGCCGGTTACGGTCAAATAGGCAATTTAATGCCTATATTCATCACTTAGAACTGTTTTGCGGCATTACATTGCCGATAATACGTCAAGAGCCGATACTTGCCGGCAGTATATTGCCGGAGGTCGCCCGTGAGTACGCTGGTGGTTCAAACCTATCTGACCGGGCATTGGCGGGATGCCTTGCGCCTGGTTTTCGATGATCCCAGGCAAGGCGCCCAACAGGGCGCCTGCACCCTCAGCTATCTGGCTGCCTACCTGAGCGATCATCTCGACGATTTCGGCACGCCTACGGCTGCCGCAGTGAGCGCTAACCTGCCTTTGAGCTGGGAGGTCGAGCGCCTGCCCCATTGGCCGGCGTTTCTCCATGACATTCTCCCGGCCGGCGCCGCTCGCCGTTTTCTGCTCCCTCGCCTCGGACTGAGCGCAGAGCAAGCTGCTCAGACCGACTTTCAGCTGTTATCCCGCTGCACGCCGGCGCCCATCGGCCATCTGCGAATTCGTGAGTCGCTAGATGAGCCTGCGCAGACACTCTCCGTGGGCTTTACCCGTGAACAGGTCGTCGCTCGCGATCAGGGCTTTCTGGAATATGCCTATGAGCAAGGTGCCGCCATCGGCGGTGCAACCGGCGCGGGTGGCGATGCACCCAAGCTGCTGCTGGCGGAAGATCCTCAGGGCTTGCTCCATCCGGATGCCACCCTGCCCGATGACCTGGCCTGCCGACATTGGCTGGTGAAATTCCCACGCAACAGAGCCAGCGCCACCGACCAGGACATCCTGCGCAGCGAGCACTGCTACTATCAAGCCCTGAACGCCCTAGGACTGGAGACTGTTTCCGCCAGCGGACTCGCCCTGGAAGAAGGCCGACGTCCCAGCCTCTGGATGCCACGCCTCGACCGCTGCACCAGCCCCCGAGGGGTGGAGCGTCTGGCCGTTGAATCCCTCTATTCCCTGACTCACACCCTGGTACCCGGTAGCTATCTGAATCATCTTGACGCCATCGGTGCCCTGACCAGGGTTTGGCGCGCAGCCAACCAGGACCAGGGGATACCGGCGCTGCTGGATGATTACCTGCGGCGTGACCTGCTCAATCAACTGCTGGGCAACAGTGACAACCACGGTCGCAACACCGCCATCCTGCGCGATGAGCGTGGTGTTCGTCTGGCCCCCCTGTACGACCTCGCCCCCATGGTTATGGACGAACAAGGCATCACTCGAACCAGCAAATGGCCCATGCCCGTCGAACAGGCCGGCGTTGTCGATTGGCATGCAGCCTGTCGGCTACTGGCCGAATGGGACGATCCGGAACGGCTGTGGGATGCCCTCAAGAAGAGCGCCGAGGTGCTCCGTGCCCTGCCGGACCTACTGCAACCGGTATTGCCGCAGACTACCTGGGAGCATCCGCAAATTCCGCTGCGGCGCCTGGATAGCCATCTGCGCGAGGCAGGGCTGCTATGAGTCTTGACGATCAGGAACGGCGGCAACGTACGCTGGATGATATCCGTGAGGGATTGCAGAGTGGACGCCTGAGCCTGGGCGCCGGTGTCCGGCGCCTGCGCCGCGAGGTCACTGGCCTTACCCAGACCGACTTCGCGCGCATGGCCCGTATCTCGCTGCGCACCCTACGACAATTGGAGCAGGACGAAGGCAATCCCACCCTGGCGACGCTGCAGGCGGTCTTTCGGCCCTTTGGTCTGGGAATGGGCGTCATACCCCTGAAACGCCGCTGAGCCCCATAAAAAACGCCGGCACTGGGCCGGCGTTTTTTGGCTCAGGCAGTCCTTAGAACGCCGGCACCACGGCACCCTGGTACTTCTCTTCGATGAACTGCTTCACCGCCGGGGTGTTCAGCGCCTTGGCCAGCTTCTGCACGGCGTCGCTGTCCTTGTTGTCCGGGCGGGCGACCAGGATGTTGGCGTAGGGCGATTCCTTGCCTTCCAGCAGCAGGGCGTCCTGGGTCGGATTGAGCTTGGCTTCCAGGGCGTAGTTGGTGTTGATCAGCGCCAGGTCAACCTGGTTCAGCACCCGCGGCAGGGTCGCGGCTTCCAGCTCCTTGAACTTGAGCTGCTTGGGATTCTCGGCGATGTCCTTGGGCGTGGCGAGGATGTTGGCGCTGTCCTTGAGCTTGATCAGCCCGGCCTTCTCCAGCAGCAGTAGGGCGCGGCCGCCGTTGGTGGCGTCGCTGGGGATGGCCACGACGGCGCCTTCGCGGACTTCGTCGAGCTTCTTGATCTTCTGCGAGTAGATGCCGAAGGGCTCGACGTGCACCTGGGCGACGGTCACCAGGTCGGTGCCACGGCTCTTGTTGAATTCATCCAGGTAGGGCTGGTGCTGGAAGAAATTGGCGTCCAGGCGCTTCTGGGCCACCTGCAGGTTGGGCTGCACGTAGTCGGTGAAGACCTTGATCTGCAGGTCCACCCCTTCCTTGGCCAGCTGGGGTTTGACGAATTCGAGGATCTCGGCGTGGGGCACCGGGGTGGCGGCGACGCTGAGGGTCTCGGCGGCGTGGGAGGTCAGGCTGGCGGCCAGCAGGGCGGCGGTGGCGAGCAATTTCTTCATGGCAGTTTCCTAAAGCGGGGTGGAACCGTCGGCGCCTCTGCGGGCGTCGACGGCGGTGGAGCTAAGGCTCAGAAGGCGGGAACGACGGCGCCCTGGTACTTCTTCTCGATGAATTGCTTCACCTCGGGGGTGGTCAGGGCCTTGGCCAGCTTCTGGATGGCCGGGTCATTGGCCTTGTCGGCGCGGGTGTAGAGCAGGTTGGCGTAGGGCGACTCGCCGCTCTCGATGAAGAGGGCATCCTTGGTCGGCACCAGCTTGGCTTCCAGGGCGTAGTTGGCGTTGATCAGCGCCAGGTCGACCTGATTCAGCACCCGCGGCAGGGTCGCGGCTTCCAGCTCCTTGAACTTGAGGTGCTTGGGATTCTCGACGACGTCACGCGGGGTGGCGGTGACGTTGCTCGGATCCTTCAGGGTGATCAGGCCCTGTTTGGCGATCAGCAGCAGCGCGCGACCGGAGTTGCTCGGATCGTTGGGGATGGCCACAGTGGCGCCGTCCTTGAGTTCCTTGATGTCCTTGATCTTCTGCGAGTAGGCACCGAAGGGCTCGACGTGCACCGCCACCACCGGCACCTGGTCGCTGCTCGGATTGCTCTTCTGGTAGCTGGCGTAATAGGGCTTGGTCTGGAAGTAGTTGGCATCCACCTGCTTCTGATCGGTCTGGCGATCGGGCTGGATGTAGTCGGTGAAGACCTTGATCTTGAGGTCCACGCCTTCCTTGGCCAGCTGCGGCTTGATGAATTCCAGGATCTCCGCATGGGGAACCGGATTGACCGCGACGGTCAGGGTCTCGGCGGCCTGGGCGGCGGTGGCGACACCCAGGCCGAAGGCCAGGGACAGCAGGGTACGTTTCAGCGACATCGGGGATTTTCCTTGTGCAAAACCTTCGAGTGGATGAGGCCTGAATCAACGACGACTGAAATGGGCGACGAGGCGATCGCCGACCATCTGCAGTACCTGGACCAGCACCAGCAGCAAGAGCACCGTGACCACCATGACGTCGGTCTGGAAGCGCTGGTAACCGAAACGGATGGCCAGATCGCCGAGGCCGCCGCCGCCGATCACCCCGGCCATGGCGGTGTAGGACACCAGGGCGATGGCGGTGACGGTAGTGGCCGCGATCAGCCCGGGCAGGGCCTCGGGCAACAGGGTGCGGGTGACGATCTGCCAGAGACTGGCGCCCATGGCCTGGGTCGCCTCGATGATGCCGCGGTCGACCTCGCGCAGGGCGGTCTCCACCAGCCGGGCGAAGAAGGGCGCGGCGCCCACCACCAGCGGCGGAATGGCGCCCTCGACGCCCAGCGAGGTGCCGATCAGCCAGACCGTGATGGGGATCATCAGGATCAGCAGGATGATGAAGGGCACCGAGCGCAGCACGTTGACCACGAAGGAGAGGATGCCGTAGACCAGCGGCTGTTCCAGCAACTGGCGGCGGCTGGTGAGAAACAGCAGCACGCCCAGCGGCAGGCCGAGGATCAGGGTGAAGAGCATGGACCAGCCAAGCATGGCCAGGGTGTCCTGGGTCGCCTGCCAGATCTCGGCCCAGTCGATGTTGCTGAAGAGTTCGTCCATCAGCGCAGGACCTCCACGGTGACGTCGGCGGCCTGGAAGCGAGCCAGGGCGGCGTCCAGGTCACCGCCCACCAGGGCGATGGTGAGCTGGCCATAGGGCTCGTCCCGGATGCGGTCGATGCGCCCGCCGAGAATGCTGTAGTCCACACCGGTCTCCCGGGCGACGTGGCCCAGCAGCGGTGCATAGGTGGCTTCGCCGCGGAAGGTCAGCCGCAGGATGCGGCCTTCGACGTGGGCATAGGCGTCGGCCAGTTCGGTCTCGTCCTGATGCTCGGCCTCGAACACGAAGCGGCGGGTGGTGGGGTGCTGCGGGTGCAGGAAGACATCGGCGACGGTGCCCTGCTCCACCACAGCGCCGCCATCGAGCACGGCGACGCGATCGCAGACGCGGCGGATCACGTCCATCTCGTGGGTGATCAGCACGATGGTCAGGCCTAGCTCGCGATTGAGTTCGGCGAGCAGTTGCAGCACCTGGGCGGTGGTCTGGGGATCGAGGGCGCTGGTGGCCTCGTCGCAGAGCAGGATCTTCGGCTCGGTGGCCAGGGCGCGGGCGATGCCGACGCGCTGCTTCTGGCCGCCGGAGAGTTGCGCCGGGTACTTGCGCGCCTGGTCGGACAGGCCGACCCGCGCCAGCAGTTCCTCGACCCGCTGGGCGATCTGCGCCCGCGAGCGGCCGCCGGCCAGTTCCAGTGGCAGGGCCACGTTGGCCGCCACGGTCTTGGACGAAAGCAGATTGAAGTGCTGGAAGATCATGCCGATGCGGCGGCGGAAATCGCGCAGCTCGGTCGAGCCCAGGGTGGTGACCTCGGCGCCATCGACCTGCAGGCGACCGCCACTGGGAGCTTCGAGGCGGTTGATCAGGCGCAGCAGGGTGCTCTTGCCGGCACCCGAATGGCCGATCAGGCCGAAGATCTCGCCGGCTTCGATCCTCAGGTCGACCGGCTGGAGCGCCGCGACCTCGCGACCGCGCGTGCGGTACGTCTTGTGGACAGCGTGGAATTCGATCAATGGAAAAACCTTGAGTGAATCATCAGACAACAGGAGGGTATCCAGCCGCGCAGTTTAACGCGCGCGCTTATATCTGCTTAGCACTTGTTGTCGGGTATTACGCCAATAAAGGCATATGGCCAGTCCTCGCGTCGCAACTTCCCGGGGGAACAGCCCGTCGCCTCGCCTCAGCCAGGCGGAACACCAGCTCTCGCCTGCGAGTCACTAGAGGACTGCCTGAATTCGCCCCACATTCCGTAGGGGACGCAAAGAGCGCCCTCCAGGCGCCTGATGAGGACTTTCCATGGCTACGCCCCCCAAGAGTGAACTCGCCGGTACCGACACCCAGGATCGCCAGAACACCTCGAAGAAAATCGAGCAACTGGAGCAATTCCGTTCCGATGCCACCGGCCAGGCACTGCGTACCAATCACGGCGTGAAGATCGCCGATAACCAGAATTCGCTGCGCGCCGGCACCCGCGGGCCTTCCCTGCTCGAAGACTTCATCATGCGGGAGAAGATCACTCACTTCGACCATGAGCGCATCCCGGAGCGCATCGTCCATGCCCGTGGCACCGGTGCCTATGGCTACTTCCAGCCCTACCAGGACTGGTCGGACCTGACCAAGGCCGCCCTCTTCCGCGACCCCAATCACCAGACCCCAGTGTTCGTGCGCTTCTCCACCGTGCAGGGCCCGCGTGGTTCCGGTGACAGCGTGCGCGACGTGCGTGGCTTCGCTATCAAGTTCTATACCGAGGAAGGCAACTGGGACATGGTCGGCAACAACATGCCGGTCTTCTTCATCCAGGACGCCATCAAGTTTCCCGACTTCGTCCATGCGGTGAAGCCCGAGCCGCACAACGAGATCCCCACCGGCGGCAGCGCCCACGACACCTTCTGGGACTTCGTCTCCCTGGTGCCGGAGTCGGCGCACATGGTGCTCTGGACCATGACCGACCGGGCCATCCCGGTGAACCTGCGCAGCATGCAGGGCTTCGGCATCCACACCTTCCGCATGATCAACACCGCCGGCAAGGGCGTCTTCGTCAAGATCCACCTGAAACCCGCCGGTGGCGTGCGTTCCCTGGTGTGGGACGAAGCCCAGAAACTGGCCGGCAAGGACACCGATGCCCACCGCCGCGACCTCTGGGAAGCCATCGAGGCCGGTGACTATCCAGAGTGGGAATTCGGCGTGCAGATCATCCCCGAGGAAGACGAGCACAAGTTCGACTGGGACATCCTCGACGCCACCAAGATCATCCCCGAGGAGCTGGTGCCCATTACGCCCCTGGGCAAGCTGGTGCTCAACCGCAATCCGGACAACTATTTCGCCGAGACCGAGCAGGTGGCCTTCTGCCCTGGCCATGTCGTACCCGGCATCGATTTCAGCAACGACCCCCTGCTGCAGGGCCGGCTGTTCTCCTACACCGATACCCAGATCAGCCGTCTCGGCGGACCGAATTTCCACGAATTGCCGGTCAACCGCCCTGTAGTGCCGAATCACAACGGCCAGCGCGACGCCAAATACCGCATGACCATCGACAAGGGTCGCGCCTCCTACGAGCCCAACTCCATCGATGGTGGCTGGCCCAAGGAAACCCCGCCGGCGCCCCAGGATGGCGGCTACGAGAGCTACTACGAGCGCATTGACGGCCACAAGGTGCGCGAACGCAGCGAGACCTTCGGCGACCATTTCTCCCAGGCCACGCTGTTCTACAACAGCCTGTCGGAAGCCGAGCAGTCCCACGTCGCCGATGCCTACAGCTTCGAGCTGGGCAAGGTCGAGCGGATGTGGATCCGCGAGCGGCAGGTCAACGAGATCCTCGCCAACATCGATCTGGAACTGGCGCAGAAGGTCGCCAAGAAGATCGGCGTGACCCCGCCCACCGCACCCACCGTACAGCCGCGCAAGGTGTCCATCGACAAGTCGCCGGCGCTGAGCCAGCTCAACCTGCTGTCCGGCAACATCAAGGGCTTCAAGGTGGCGGTACTGGTCGGTGACGGCGTCATCGCCAGCGAAGTGGTGGCCATCAAGCAGGCGCTCAAGGCCGAAGGTGCCCATGTGAAGGTGCTCGGCCCCACCGCCGGCCCGGTCAAGGCGGCCGACGGCAGCGAAGTGGCCGTGGATGGCTCGGCCGAGGGCATGCCTTCGGTGGCGCTGGATGCGGTCTATGTGCCGGGTGGCGCCGAGAGCGTCAAGGCCATGCTCGACGACGGCGTGATCAAGCACTACCTACTGGAAGCCTACAAGCACCTCAAGGCCATCGCCCTCACCGGCGAAGCCGAACAGCTGCTCAAGGCGGTCTATCTGAGCCCTGACGAGGCACTGCTCACCGGCGGTGACTTCAAGGCGGTGCAGCAGGACTTCTTCGCCGCCATCGCCAAGCACCGTTGCTGGGCGCGGATGCCGAAGATCAAGTCCATCCCGGCCTGATCCAAGCGGGTATGAAAAAGCCGACCGTCGCGAGACGGTCGGCTTTTTCGTTTGGGGCTATCGCGGCCATGGGTGGAGCCGCTCTGGCGTTGGCCGCGATCAGAAGGATATCAACCCAGCACCAGCACCCCGTCCATTTCCACCTGGGAGCCCTTCGGCAGGGCGGCTACGCCGATGGCGGCGCGCGCGGGATAGGGCTGCTGGAAGTAGCGACCCATGATCTCGTTGACGGTGGCGAAATGCGCAAGGTCGATCAGGAAAATGTTCAGCTTGACGATGTCGGCCAGGGAACCACCGGCGGCCTCGGCGACGGACTTGAGATTCTCGAACACCTGGACCACCTGGGCTTCGAAGCCGTCCACCAGCTCCATGCTGGTCGGATTGAGCGGGATCTGCCCGGAGAGATAGACGGTGTCACCGACCTTGATCGCCTGGGAATAGGTGCCAATGGCGGCGGGCGCCTTGTCGGTGTGGATCACTTGCTTGCTCATGGGTCGCTCCTGTGCGGGAAAGGACCGATTCTGCAAGCCGGTGGCGACCCGCTGCAACCTCAGAACCTGTTTACGATCGTGCGAGCTAGAGGCAAACAAGGCGAAAATGCCTGAGGAAGCGGAGTTTACGAGGGG
This sequence comes from Pseudomonas sp. BAV 4579, assembly GCF_009765395.1. Taxonomy (NCBI): domain Bacteria; kingdom Pseudomonadati; phylum Pseudomonadota; class Gammaproteobacteria; order Pseudomonadales; family Pseudomonadaceae; genus Pseudomonas; species Pseudomonas sp. BAV 4579. The sequence goes on from NZ_WHOV01000005.1 coordinate 127,068, forward strand.
TAAATGAGCATTCCGAAGGCATTTTCAACGCCGTTTGGCCGACGCGCAGCAGATCGTGAGCAGGTTCTCAGCTGCGAACCCGAGTAATACCGGCCACGCCCTTGAGCGTGCGCAGCTTCTTGATCACCCGCGCCAGGTGCACGCGATCGCGCACGCTGACCACCAGCTGGACCACGCTGACCCGGCCGTCGCGCTCGTTCATGCCGATCTTCTCGACGTTGGCGTCCACCGCGGTGACGTTGTTGGCCAGCATGGCGATCAGGCCGCGCTGGTGCTCCAGCTGGACGCGCAACTCGACGCTGAATTCGCCGGTGACGTCCTTGGCCCAGTTGAGCACGATGCATTTTTCGCTGTTGTGCCGGAATTCGGCGATGTTCCGACAGTTTTCCAGGTGGATCACCATGCCCTTGCCGGCCGACAGGTGGCCGACGATGGGATCGCCCGGAATCGGCGTGCAGCACTTGGCGTAGCTGATCACCAGGCCTTCGGAGCCGCGGATGGCCAGCGGACCCTGGGGCGTGGTGCCGGGCTGCGGCTCCAGCGGCTCTTCCTGCTCGCTGCCGGACACCAGGCGCCGCGCCACCACGTAGGCCATGCGATTGCCCAGGCCGATCTCTTCGAGCAGGTCTTCCAGCACCACGCCCTTGTACTCGCCCAGCACCGAGAGGATGCGCATCGGCGAGATCTTCGACAGCTGGGTGCCAAAGCCCGACAGCGCCTTGTTCAGCAGGCGCTCGCCAAGGCTGATGGACTCGGAGCGACGCTGCTGCTTGAGCGCGTGGCGGATGTTGGTGCGCGCCTTGCCGGTGACCACGAAGTTGAGCCAGGCCGGATTGGGCCGGGCACCGGGCGCGGTGACGATCTCCACCGTCTCGCCGCTGCCCAGCGGCTGCGACAGCGGCGCCAGGCGGCGATTGATGCGGCAGGCGATGCAGCTGTTGCCCACGTCGGTGTGCACCGCATAGGCGAAGTCCACGGCCGTGGAGCCCTTGGGCAGCTCCATGATGCGACCCTTGGGGGTGAAGACGTAGACCTCGTCGGGGAAGAGGTCGATCTTCACGTTCTCGATGAATTCCAGGGAGTTGCCCGCGCGCTGCTGCAACTCGAGGATGCCCTTCACCCACTGGCGCGCGCGCAGGTGGCTGGCGCGCGGCTCGTCGCCGCCGGCCTTGTACAGGCCATGGGCGGCGATGCCGTTGTTGGCCATCTCTTCCATCTCGCGGGTGCGGATCTGGATCTCGATGGGCACGCCGTGCATGCCGAACAGGGTGGTGTGCAGGGACTGGTAGCCGTTCGCCTTGGGGATGGCGATGTAGTCCTTGAAGCGCCCCGGGAACGGCTTGTAAAGGTTGTGGACCGCGCCGAGTACCCGGTAGCAGGTGTCGACCTTGTCGACGATGATGCGGAAGCCGTAGACGTCCATGATCTCGTTGAACGACTTACGCTTGCCGCGCATCTTCTGGTAGATGCTGTGCAGGTGCTTTTCGCGGCCGACCACCTCGCCGTCCAGGCCGTCGCGGGCCAGGCAGTTGGCCAGGGATTCCTGGATCTTGCCGAGGATCTCGCGGCGATTGCCCCGCGCGGTCTTGACCGCCCGCTGGATGCGTTCGGCGCGCATCGGGTGCATGGCGCGAAAGCCCAGGTCCTCGAATTCCACATAGAAATCGTGCATGCCCAGCCGATTGGCGATGGGCGCGTAGATTTCCAGGGTCTCCTTGGCGATGCGCCGACTCTTGTCCGGCGGCATGGCGTCCAGGGTGCGCATGTTGTGCAGCCGGTCGGCCAGCTTGACCAGGATGACGCGGATGTCCTTGGACATCGCCATGGTCATCTTCTGGAAGTTCTCCGCCTGGGCCTCGGCCTTGGTCTCGAACTTCATCTGGGTCAGCTTGCTGACCCCGTCCACCAGCTCCGCCACCGTTTCGCCGAACTGGGCGACCAGGGCTTCCTTGGCGATACCGGTGTCCTCGATCACGTCGTGCAGCATGGCCGCCATCAGGCTCTGATGGTCCATGTGCATGTCGGCGAGGATGTTGGCGACGGCCAGCGGATGGGTGACATAGGGCTCGCCGCTGCGGCGGCGCTGCCCATCGTGAGCCTGCTCGGCGTAGTAGTAGGCCCGCCTGACCAGATTGACCTGGTCGGGGGTCAGGTAGTCCGCCAGACGTTCGGCCAGCAAGTCGATGCCGGTCGGGCGGGCGTCACCATACGCAGGCTCGGCGGCCATGGCTTAGAGGGCCTCGCCGTCCGCTTCGTCGTTGACTTCGAAAGCGGCAAACAGCGGCTCTTCTTCGACGATGTCGTCCAGACGGATGACTTCCTCGTCAACCAGGCCTTCGGCGATCTCGCGCAGGGCGACGACGGTGGGCTTGTCGTTGTCCCACGGTACCTTGGGCTCCTTGCCGCCGGTGGCCAGCTGGCGCGAGCGCTTGGTGGCGAGCATGACCAGCTCGAATCGGTTGTCTACGTTGTCCAGGCAGTCTTCGACAGTAACGCGGGCCATGGTCTTCCTCGTGGCGATGATGATCCCGGGAACGGGGGACCCGATAGTATAAAAATTCGCCAGTGGCAAGGGAAGGGGCGGTGGTCGGAGGACCGCCGGCACCGCTCCGTGCAGAAGCGGCTCCCGCCCGCGCCGGACGGAAGCCCTGGCCGGATCAGGCGCCCGCTTTCTTCTTCAACCGCCAGGCGTGCAGCAGCGGCTCGGTGTAGCCGCTGGGCTGCTCGCGGCCCTTGAAGATGAGGTCGCGGGCGGCGCGGTAGGCGTAGGAGCTGTCGAAGTGGCCGGCCATGGGTTCGTAGAGCGCATCGCCGGCGTTCTGGCCGTCGACCACCCTGGCCATGCGCTGCAGGGTCTCGTCCACCTGTGCGGCCGTGACCACGCCATGGTGCAGCCAGTTGGCGATGTGCTGGCTGGAGATGCGCAGGGTGGCGCGGTCTTCCATCAGGCCGACGTCATGGATGTCGGGCACCTTGGAGCAGCCAACGCCCTGGTCGACCCAGCGCACCACGTAGCCGAGGATGCCCTGGCAGTTGTTGTCCAGTTCCTGCTGGATGGCGTCGGCGGACCAGTCCGGCGACTCGGCCACCGGCACGCTGAGCAGCCCGGCGAGCAATTCGCCACGGGCGGCGTCGACGTCGCTGCGTTCCAGTTCCTGCTGCACCTGCTGGACGTTGACCTGGTGGTAATGCAGGGCGTGCAGCACGGCGGCGGTGGGCGACGGTACCCAGGCGGTGTTGGCGCCGGCCTTGGGATGACCGATCTTCTGTTCCAGCATGGCCGCCATCAGGTCGGGCATGGCCCACATGCCCTTGCCGATCTGCGCCTTGCCGCGCAGGCCGCAGGCCAGGCCGACCAGCACGTTGTTGCGCTCGTAGGCGGTGATCCACTTCGAGGTCTTCATGTCGCCCTTGCGCAGCATGGGCCCGGCCAGCATGGCGGTGTGCATCTCGTCACCGGTGCGGTCGAGGAAGCCGGTGTTGATGAAGGCCACCCGCGCCGCGGCGGCGGCGATGCAGGCCTTGAGGTTGACGCTGGTGCGGCGCTCCTCGTCCATGATGCCCAGCTTGACGGTGTTGGCCGGCAGCCCCAGCAGGGCCTCGACGCGGTCGAACAGCTGCACGGCGAAGGCCACCTCGGCCGGGCCGTGCATCTTGGGTTTGACGATGTACACCGAGCCGCTGCGGGAGTTGCCCTGGCGCTTGAGGTCGTGCATGGCGATGGTCACGGTGACCAGGGCGTCGAGGATGCCTTCGGGGATCTCGCGACCGTCCTCCAGCAGCACCGCCGGGTTGGTCATCAGGTGGCCGACGTTGCGGATGAACAGCAGCGAGCGCCCGTGCAGGCGCAGCGGCTGGCCGTCGGCGCCCTGGTACTCGCGATCGGGGTTGAGGCGGCGGGTAAAGGTCTCGCCGCCCTTGCTGACCTCTTCGGCCAGATCGCCCTTCATCAGGCCCAGCCAGTTGCGATAGGCCAAGACCTTGTCGGCGGCGTCCACCGCGGCGATGGAATCTTCCAGGTCCATGATGGTGCTGACCGCGGCTTCCATGAGCAGGTCCTTGACCCCTGCGGCGTCGGTCTTGCCGATGCTGCTGGCGCGGTCGATCTGGATCTCCAGGTGCAGGCCGTTGTGGCGTAACAGCACCGCGGACGGCGCCGCGGCATCGCCCTGGTAGCCGACGAAGACAGCCGGATCGGCCAGTTCGCTGGTGCCGCTCCTGAGATCCACCACCAGGCGGCCGTCCTGGATGCGGTAGGCGGTGGCGTCCCGGTGCGAGCCACTGGCCAGGGGCGCCACGCCGTCCAGCACCTGGCGGGCGAAGGCCACCACCTTGGCACCGCGGGTGGGGTTGTAGCCCTTGCCGCGCTCGGCGCCCTCGCTCTCGGGCAGGGCGTCGGTGCCATAGAGGGCGTCGTACAGCGAACCCCAGCGCGCGTTGGCGGCGTTCAGGGCGTAGCGGGCGTTGAGCACCGGCACCACCAGCTGCGGACCGGCCTGCTCGGCGATCTCGCGGTCGACGCCGGCCGTCGAGGCCTGCACCTGGCCGGGGACCGGTTGCAGATAGCCGATGCCTTCGAGGAAGGCCTGGTAGGCGGGCAGATCGGTGACCGGGCCGGGATGGGCGCTGTGCCAGGTGTCCAGCTCCACCTGCAGGCGATCACGCTCGGCCAGCAGTTCGCGATTGCGCGGCGCCAGCTCGTGCACCAGGGTGTCCACGCCCGACCAGAAGGCGGCGGTGTCGAGCCCGGTGCCGGGCAGCACTTCCTCGTCGATGAAACGCTGCAGTTCGGTGGCCACCTGCAGGCGGCCCAGGGTAGTGCGGTCGGTCATGATGGCTTTCCTTGATAACGAAACTGTCGAGAGAGGGTTAACCCAGTGCCGCGATGGCGGCCTTGGCGACCTGCGCATCTTCCGCGGCCTTGACGCCGGAGACGCCGACCGCGCCAACCACCTGGCCGTCCACCAGGATGGGCACCCCGCCTTCGAGCATGCCCTGCATCAGCGGAGCGCTGAGAAAGGCGGTGCGGCCGTTGTTGATCATCTCTTCCAGCACCTTGGACTCCTTGCGCGCCAGGGCGGCGCTGCGGGCCTTTTCCGGGGCGATGTAGGCGCTGTTGGGCGCGGCGCCGTCGAGGCGCAACAGCGCCAGCGGATGGCCGCCGTCATCGGCCACGGCGATGCACACGGCCCAGCCCTGGCGTTCGGCTTCGGCGCGACCGGCGGCCAGCAGGGTGTTGATCTCGGCAAGGGTGAGCACGGCTTTGCTGTTCATGGGGCCTCCAGGGTTCAGGGTTGGGTCGGAGCGGCCAGGGCCGCGTCGAGGATTTCGATCCAGTGGCGCACCGGGGTGCGCCCGGCGCCGTCGAGATGGCTCTGGCAACCGATGTTGGCGGTGGCGATCACCTCGGGGTGACCACTTTCCAGGGCATCGAGCTTGGCGTCACGCAGCCGCCGCGACAAGTCCGGCTGGGTCAGCGAATAGGTGCCGGCCGAACCGCAGCAGAGGTGACCGTCCGGCACCGGTGCCAGCGGAAAGCCGAGGCGCTGCAGGACGCCTTCCACGGCGCCGCCGAGGCGCTGGGCGTGCTGCAGGGTGCAGGGGCAATGGAAGGCCAGCCGCGGGGTGTCCTTCAGCTGCAGCTCTTCCAGGGGCAGCTCGCGCAGCACCTCCACCAGGTCGCGGGTGCGCGCCGAGACCTCGCGGGCCTTGGCGGCATAGGCCGGGTCGTCCTTGAGCAGGCTGGCGTATTCCTTGACGAAGGCGCCGCAGCCGCTGGCGGTCTGGATGATGGCCTCGGCGCCGCCCTGCAGGGCCGGCCACCAGGCGTCGATGTTGCGCCGGGCGCGGTCGAGGCCGGCGTCCTGGGCATTGAGGTGATAGTCCACCGCGCCGCAGCAACCGGCGCGGGGCGCGGCGTCCAGGCTGATGCCGAGGCGATCCAGTACCCGCGCGGTGGCGGCATTGGTATTGGGCGACAGCCCCGGTTGCACGCAGCCTTCGAGGATCAGCATGCGCCGGGCATGGCGAGGTGCCGGCCGCACCCCGGGCGCGGCGATGCGCGCCGGCAGTTTGGCCTGGACGCTGGCCGGCAACAGCGGTCGCAGGGTTTGGCCGCTTTTCAGCAGGGCGCCGAACAGCCGTGGCTGCGGCAGCACCTGGCGCAGCCCGGCGCGGAGCAGGCGCTGGCCCAGCGGCCGCGGCACCCGGCGCTCCACCTCCGCGCGGCCGATGTCGAGCAATTCGTGATAGGAGACGCCCGAGGGACAGGTGGTCTCGCAATTGCGGCAGGTCAGGCAGCGGTCGAGGTGCTCGCGGGTCTTTTCGCTGACCTCGCCGCCTTCGAGCATGCCCTTGATCAGGTAGATGCGCCCGCGGGGCCCGTCCAGCTCGTCGCCGAGCAGCTGGTAGGTCGGACAGGTGGCGTTGCAGAAGCCGCAGTGCACGCAGCTGCGCAGCACCCGCTCGGCATCGGCGGCGCGGGGCAATTCGCGGGCGGCGGGACTCAGATTGGTTTGCATGACGTCTTTCCCCTACAGCCCGGCGTACAGCCGACCCGGATTGAAGATCCCCTGGGGGTCCAGGCGCGCCTTGAGGCGGCGGTGATAGTCGAGCAGCGCGGCGGGCAGCGGGTGCTGGGCCTCGCGCTCGGCGTCCGGCGTGTAGCACAGCGCATGGCCACCGGCACGCTCGGCGATCTCGCGCAGGACCGTGGCCGGGGCATCGCTCTTGAGCCAGTACTGGGCACCGCCCCAGTCCAGCAAGAGGCTGCCAGGCAACTCCAGCAGCGGGGTATTGACCGGTACCGACAGCCGCCACAGCGGCCTGGGGTCGTCGAAGAAGGCCAGCCGCTGTTCGTTGAGCGCGTCCCAGAAGGCCTCGCCCAGGGCTTCACCGCCCAGGCGATCGACGGCCGAGCGCACCGAGCCCTCGCCGCCCTCCAGGCGCAGCTGCAGCCGCTGCCCGTCATGGCAGGCCGCCGAGATCGGCAGGGCTTCGCGGCCCCAGACGGCCAGGCGCTGCAGGGCGCGCGCGGCGTCCAGCTCCAGGCTCAGACTCTGGCTGCAACGCGGCCGGGGCAGCACCTTGAAGGACACCTCGGTGATCACCCCCAGGCAACCCTGGCTACCGGCCAGCAGCCGGGAGACGTCGTAGCCGGCGACATTCTTCATCACCTCGCCACCAAATCTCAGGTGCTCGCCGGTGCCGGTGATCAGGCGGGTGCCCAGGACGAAATCCCGCAGGCTGCCGGCCCAGGGCCGACGCGGACCGGAGAGGCCGCAGGCCAGGGTACCGCCGACCGTGGCGCCCTCCCCCAGCCGTGGCGGCTCGCAGGGCAGCATCTGCCCCCGCTCGGCCAGGGCGGCATCGAGTTCGGCCAGCGGCGTGCCGGTACGGACCGTGGCCACCAGCTCGGTGGGGTCGTAGTGCACCAGACCGCGGTGGCCGCTGACGTCCAGCGGCTCGCCCTCGACCGCACGCCCCAGGTGGGCCTTGGTGTCGCCGCCCTGGATGCGCAGCGGCTGGCGACGGACCAGGGCCTCGCGGACCTGGTCGAGGAGCAGTTCCAGGCTGTCCATCAGAAGCGCTCCAGTTCGGGGTGAGGCAGCTGGCCACGATGCACGTGCAGGCCACCGAATTCGGCGCAGCGCTGCAGGGTCGGCACGTTCTTGCCGGGATTGAGCAGCCCGGGGGCGTCGAAGGCGGCCTTCACCGCATGGAAGAAGAGCAGTTCGCCGGACTGGAACTGGGTGCACATGGCATTGATCTTTTCGCGACCCACGCCGTGTTCGCCGGTGATGGTGCCGCCCACCGCCACGCAGAGGTCGAGGATGCGGCCACCCAGGGCCTCGGCCTGCTCCAGCTCGCCGGGCCTATTGGCATCGAAGAGGATCAGCGGATGCAGATTGCCGTCGCCGGCATGGAAGACATTGCCCACCGCCAGGCCGTATTCCGCCGACAGCGCCTCGATGCCGCGCAGGACCTGGGGCAGGGCGCGGCGCGGGATGGTGCCGTCCATGCAGTAGTAGTCGGGCGACAGCCGACCCACCGCGGGAAAGGCGTTCTTGCGCCCGGCCCAGAATTTCTGCCGCTCGGCCTCGTCGCGGGCCAGGCGGATCTCGGTGGCGCCGGCGGCGGCCAGCAGGCTGCTGACGCGCTCGATGTCGGCGGCCACGTCGGCTTCCACCCCGTCCAGCTCGCAGAGCAGGATGGCCGCGGCGTCCACCGGGTAGCCGGCGTGGATGAAGTCCTCGGCGGCTCTCAGGGTCAGGTTGTCCATCATTTCCAGCCCACCGGGGATGATGCCGGCGGCGATGATGTCGGCCACCGCCGCCCCGGCGCGCTCGATGTCGGCGAAGCTGGCCATCACCACCCGGGCACAGGGCGGCTTGGGCAGGAGCTTGACGGTCACCTCCACCACCACCCCGAGCAGGCCCTCGGAGCCGGTGAACAGCGCCAGCAGGTCGAAGCCGGGACTGTCCAGGGCGGCGCTGCCCAGGGTCAGGCGCTCGCCCTCCAGGGTGACGATCTCCACCGCCAGCACGTTGTGCACGGTCAGGCCGTATTTCAGGCAGTGCACGCCGCCGGCATTCTCGGCCACGTTGCCGCCGATGGAACAGGCGATCTGCGACGAGGGATCGGGGGCGTAGTAGAGCTCAAAGGGCGCCGCGGCCTGGGAGATGGCCAGGTTGCGCACCCCGGGCTGGACCCGGGCACGGCGACCATCGGGGTCCACGTCAAGGATGCGGTTGAAGCGCGCCATCACCAGCAGCACGCCCTGCTCCAGTGGCAGGGCGCCGCCAGAGAGACCGGTGCCGGCACCGCGCGCCACCAGGGGCACGTTCAGCTCATGGCAGAGGCGCAGGGTCGCCTGCACCTGCTCCACCGTTTCCGGCAGGACCACCAGCAACGGCGTGGTGCGATAGGCCGCGAGACCATCGCACTCATAGGGTTTGAGGTCTTCCCTGTCGTGCAGCAGGCAGTGCTCGGGCAGTTCGGCACGCAACCGCTGCAGCAGTTGCGTCTTGTCCGGGCGGGGCAAGGCGCCGTCGAGACGTTCGTCGTAGACCAGGCTCATCGGGTAACCGCCATTGTTGTTGTTCTGGCTGGAGAGGCTTTGTTGTACCCCGACTGCAACCAGGGCGTCCATGACCCAGCGCACTGGTCATACCAGTTTTTACGCTCTCTTCGACCAAAGGAGTAGCAGGTTTCAGCCCGCTTGACGGCAAATCCGGCCGGTGGCTCACTAGGATGTAACCTCGTGGTCATACCAGCAGGAAATCCTTATGTCCGCACCCGTCGCCCGCCTTCCCGTCGCCGAGAACGTCAGCCAGCAGATCGAACGGCTGGTGGTGGATGGGGTGCTCAAGGTCGGCCAGCCGCTGCCCTCCGAGCGGCGCCTGTGCGACAAGCTCGGTGTCTCCCGCACCGCCCTGCGCGAGGGCCTGGGGCTGCTGCGCGCCCGCGGCATCATCGAGACCCGCCACGGCCAGGGCAGCTTCGTCGCCCGCCTGGCGGCGCCGGCGGCGGAGAATCCGCTGCTGCACCTGTTCAGCAGCCAGCCACGCACCCTCTATGACCTGCTGGAAGTCCGCGCCCTGCTGGAAGGCGAAGCCGCGCGCCTGGCCGCGCTGCGCGCCACCACCGCCGACCTGGTGCTCATCGGCCGCCGCTACGACGAGCTGTGCGCCGCCTGCCAGGATCCGGCCAGCCTGCCAGCGGAAACCCACGCTCGCCTCGACCACGCCTTCCACCTGGCGATCAGCGAGGCCTCGCACAATCCGGTGCTGGTGCACACCCTGCAATCGCTCAACGAGCTCTTGCTGGGCTCGGTGTTCGCCTGCATCGCCAATCTCTACCATCGGCCACCGCAGCGCCGCGAAATCGACGCCCAGCATGCCCGCCTCTATGCCGCCGTGAGCCAGCGCCTGCCCGGCGAGGCCCATGCCGCCGCCCGCGAGCACATCCACAGCGTGAGGGACAACCTGCGCGAGATCGAGCAGGAAGAGCAGCGCCTGGTGCGGGCTACCATGCGTCTGGAAGGCTGGACCTAGCGAAAAAGGCCCGCCGGCAAACATCGGCGCCAGAGCCACTGTCCGTCAGCCCAGGGTGCGCCCCGTCCCTCCAGCGGGCGCAACATCTTGCAACTGCCCTGCCCCGCCCCCATGCTTAGCCGACCTTTCTGCAGCTCTCGGCCCTAATGGACCCTTCCACCAGCCTCGCCTCGACGTTGTTCGCCGATCTCGGCCTCGTGTTCTTCGCCTTCTTCCTCGTGCTGCTCAACGGCTTCTTCGTCGCCGCCGAGTTCGCCATGGTCAAGCTGCGCGCCACCCGCGTGGAAGCCATCGCCAAGAAGCACGGCTGGCGCGGGCGCATCCTCAAGAAGGTGCACAACCAGCTCGACGCCTACCTCTCCGCCTGCCAGCTCGGCATCACCCTGGCCTCCCTGGGCCTGGGCTGGGTCGGCGAACCGGCCTTCGCCGAATTGCTCGAACCCCTGCTCGGCGCCGTCGGCGTCAGCAGCCCCGAGGTGATCCACGGCATCGCCTTCTTCTCGGCGTTCTTCATCATCTCCTACCTGCACATCGTGGTCGGCGAGCTGGCGCCCAAGTCCTGGGCGATCCGCAAGCCCGACCTGCTCTCGCTGTGGACGGCGGTGCCGCTGTACCTGTTCTACTGGCTGATGTACCCGGCCATCTGGCTGCTCAACGCCAGCGCCAATGGCATCCTGCGCATCGCCGGCCAGGGCGAGCCGGGCGCGCACCACGAACACCACTACAGCCGCGACGAACTCAAGCTGATCCTGCACTCCAACCGCGCCACCGACCCGGACGCCCGGGTGCTGGCCTCGGCGGTGGAACTGGGCGAGCTGGAGGTGGTGGACTGGGCCAATTCCCGCGAAGACCTCATCTATCTGGACAGCAAGGCCAGCCTGGACGAGATCCTCACCCAGATCCGCCGCTCCAAGTACAGTCGCTACCCGGTCTATGACGAAGACAGCCAGACCTTTACCGGGGTGCTGCACATCAAGGACCTGCTCCTGGCCATCGCCGGCCTGGACAGTGAAGCGGCCTCCTTCGACCTCGACGACCTGGTGCATCCGTTGGAGCGGGTGACCAAGCACATGCCGCTGTCCGACCTACTGGAGCAGTTCCGCCGCGGTGGCGCGCACTTCGTGCTGGTGGAAGAAGCCGACCACAAGGTCATCGGCTTCCTGACCATGGAAGACGTGCTCGAGGTCCTGGTGGGCGACATCCAGGACGAACACCGCAAGACCGAGCGCGGTGTGGTCGCGTACCAGCCGGGCAAGCTGCTGGTGCGTGGCGACACCCCGCTGTTCAAGGTCGAGCGGCTGCTGGGCATCGACCTGGATCACGTCGAGGCCGAGACCCTGGCCGGGCTGATCTACGACAGCCTGAAGCGTGTTCCGGAAGAGGAGACGGTGCTGGAGGCCGAAGGGCTGCGCATCATCGTCAAGAAGATGAAGGGCCCCAAGATCGTCCTGGCCAAGGTCATCAAGCTGGATCCCAAGGACGTCCGCCGGCGCCAGCCGGAAGAGCGCTGAGGGCGCGCGGCCTCAGCCGCGTCCGCTGCCCAGCGCCGGCAGGCCATCGCTCAGGCAGACACGATTGCGCCCGCCGCGCTTGGCCGCATAGAGCGCCCGATCGGCGTCTTCCAAGAGGCCCAGGCCGTGTTCGAGATTGCTCGGCACGGTCACCGCGACCCCGATGCTGATCGACGGCCGCAGGCGTCCGTGCTCGGTCTGCAATTCCAGCGCCGCCACGTCCTTGCGGATGCGCTCCGCCAGCGTCCGGGCCGCGATCTGGTCGCTCCCGGGCAGGGCGATGACGAATTCCTCGCCTCCATAGCGCGCCGCCACCTCCCCCGCCCGCTGGACGTGCTGGCGCAACACCTCGGCCACGCACCTCAGGCATTCGTCGCCCAGGGTGTGGCCATGGGTGTCGTTGACCGCCTTGAAGTGGTCGATGTCCACCAGCAGCACCGCCAGCGGCAGTTCGGCACGGATGGCGCGGCGGATCTCCTGCTGGAAGAGTCGCTCGAAATGCCGGCGGTTGCCGAGTCCGGTCAGGGGATCGGTCTGGCTCTGGTGCAGCAGTTCGCGATTTAGTCGTTCCAGGGAGGCCTTGGCCTGCTGCAACTCGACGGTGCGCAGCGCCACCCGCAATTCCAGTTCGACAAAGGAGGCCTCGCGCTCCCGGGCCAGGGCGGTGGAGGCCTCCAGGGCCTGTCGTTGCGCCTCGATTCGCGCCCGCCGCTGCAGACTCAGGCCCTCGGTGAGCCCCAGCGACAGCATCACGAAGCCCAGGGCGAAACCGGCCATCTGCCCATGGAAGGCCGGACTGTCGGCGGCCAGCCAGCCAGCCACCGCCAGCAGCTGGATCGAGCTGCCCAGCAACAGCAGGGCCCAGGCGGCGCTGAACCACAGCGCCATGCGGCTGCCGCGCAGCGCCAGGTAGGTGGTGGTGCCCAGCAGGCCCAGGCAACTCAGCGCCATCATGCCGAGCATTTCCTGGAAGCTCAGCAGGTCCGGCCAGATCAGCGTGACGACCAGCGCCACGTTCCAGTAGCCGATCAGCAGGCGATTGCCGAAATCGATCCAGCGACCGCCGTGATAGAGACTGAGCAGATAGCGCACGAACAACCCGCCACTCAGCAAGCACAGGGCGGCGAAGGCCAGGTGCGCACGCAGGGCGAAGGCCGGGCTCTCCGGCCAGAGTTGCCAGGCGCCATAGCCGCTGGTGACCGCCTGATAGCCGATGACGCTGAGCAGATAGAGGGCGTACCAGCCAAAGCCCGAGCGGCGGCCGAAGCCCCACAGCATGAGGGTCAGCAGCAACATTGTGATCAGGCAGCCAAAGAAGCTGCCGACCAGCCAGGCATCGTGCTGGGCCTCGCGCAGATAGGTGGCCGGGGTCACCAGGCGCAGCGGCAGGACGAAGGTCTCCCGCGAATCCAGCCGCAGGTAGACCTCCTCCACGGCGCCCGCGGCCGGCGCCAGGGCGAACATCAGCTGGCGCCCGGGCAGCGCCCGTTGCGTCGCCGGCAGCGCCAGGCCGCTGCGCTGCAGCGGACTCCAGCGACCATCGGCCGCGCGGGTGCGCAGGTCCAGGCGATCCAGCACCGGCCAGGTCGGAATCAGCCACCAGGCCTGGTCGTCGCGGCCCTGGATGGCGAAGCGCAGCCAGAGGCCCTGGCGACCGTCATGGAGCAGCATTTCCAGCTCATCGGGCGCATGCCAGCCATCCTCGCCACCGCGTGGGCGCGCGGCGGCCTCGGCAAAGGTCAGACTGGCGGGCGCCTTGAGAATCTCCAGTGCCGGGCGGGGATCGTAACTGCGCGCCGGATCGTCGAGCCGCAGCACCTGCGCCTGGCCGTCGAGGGCGATCAGCAGCAGGACCAGCAGGTGCAAAGCCCGATTGCGCCCACCGGCGCACAGGGCGGCCAGGAATCCTTTCATGGGCGGCATCCGTAGCCTGAAGGAAGGAAAGGCCGCGGTAGAGCCCGCGCCCTGGAGGAAATAGCGTGGTGATAGCATAACGCCACCAGGCATGGTCCTGCCAAGGGATTTCTACCGGCGACAGGGCGCCTGGGCCCTGGAGGGGCCCGGTGGCGTCAACCGGTCTGGATTGCCCTGAAGCGCGGACTCAGCGGTCGCCCAGCGCCATGTTGGGCAGGGCCGCCAGCGGCCGCACGAAACGGAAGGGGATGGAGACCATTTCACCGCCCGTGTGGGCCTGGACGACGAAATGCAGATGGGGACCGGTGCTGCGACCGGTGTTGCCCGACTCCGCCAGGGGCGTGCCGATCTCCACCCGCTCGCCGGGTCGCACCTTGACCGAACCGCGGCGCAGGTGGAGGTAGGCGCTCTGGCTGCCGTCCTCGTGGGCGATGCGCACGAAGTTGCCGGAGGGGTTGGGACCATGGCCGAACTGGCCGTTTTCGACGTCGATCACCGTGCCGGCCCGGGCGGCGCTGATCGGCGTGCCTTCGGGCATGGCGATGTCCACGGCATAGCGGCCCTTGGGCGTGTGGTGACTGAAATCGCCGCCCGCGCCCTGGGTCACGTAGTAGACGCCCTGGCGCCAGGGCCAGGCGTAACCATAGCCGATGCCGTTGTCGGCAGCACCCGCGACATCCGTCGCCAGCGGCGGCAGGGGGCCGACCGGCAGCTGCGGACTGTAGCTGAAGGCCTGTTCGAAGTGCATGGGAAAGCCCTGCTGGCGCTTGCGGATCACCGCCAACTGCACCGTGGAGCGCGGCTCGATGACCTGGCGGATCGGGCGCTCGGCACCGGCCACGTTGACGGTGCGCTGCAGGCGCAGCTCGACCCGCACGGGTACGTCGAAATCGTTGCGAACCTCGAAGATGCGGCCTTCACTGGCATTGCGCACCTTGAGCTTGACCTGCCCCTTGCGGGCCGGGCTCTTGGCGGAGGTCTTGGTCAGGGTCGCCTTTTCGGCAGCCGGTGCGAGGGCGGGCATGGCCAGGGCGAGGGTCAGGCAGGAGATCAGGGCGGTCAGGCGTCGGTCCATGGCATAGGGCCACCATGATGGGCAAGGACAGAACCTAACAAAGCCGTGCCGGGTGGGCGATGGCCAAACCCCGGCTTTGTGAAGCCGCTGGCAAAGCATCGACGCAAATAAAAAAGCGTGGCACTCAAATCCCTGTGCCACGCTGCCACCGATCGGACGGTAGTTCAAATACAGGCCTGATGGTTCAGGCAGGTCAGCCAAGCGGCGGGTGTTCTGTGCGACACTCCCGCGAGAGGCAGGTTTGCGGCGTGCAGAGGGGTCACCCCTGGGCGCGCCCGATGCTCCGGCCATAGTGCTGCAGGTTAGGCCCTGGCACCTGGACCCGGCCCAACCGAAACGGACAGCTGTTATGCAGGAACAGACAATCGACCGAGCGCGGAGCGTGGTGGCGGATGCCCCCATCCCGCCTGCCGGTCCCCTGGTGTCCCAGCTCAGCACCTTCGCCCATGGCCAGGTGTGGCCGCCGCATGTGCACGATCAGGCGCACCTGATGTACACGGTCAACGGCGTGCTGGAGGTCACCACCCACGAAGGGGTCTGGTACGTACCGCCCAAGCAGGCGATCTGGATTCCGCCGCGCATCGAGCACCAGGCGCGGGCCAATGGCGAGGCCACCCTGCAGGTGGTGATCATCGACTTGCCGAGCGGCCTGCCCTGTCCCCAGGCGGCCACCCGCATGGTGCTCATCTCGCCGCTGCTGCGCGAATTGTTGCGCTGCCTGAGACGCGGCGGCGCTTCCTACGGCGAGGCCGAGCTGGGCAGCCACGTACGGGCGCTGATGCTGGCGGAACTGGTGTTTCTCGAAGAGACCGCCCTGCACCTGCCGGCGCTGGCCGACCGGCGGCTGCGGGCCATCCAGACCAGTCTGCACGCCGATCCCGCCGACGACACGGCGCTGGCGAGCTGGGCGCAGCAACTGCACCTCTGCTCGCGCAGTCTGGCGCGGCTGTTCCTCAAGGAAACCGGCACCAGCTTTTCCACCTGGCGCCAGCACACCCGGCTGATGCTGGCCCTGCCGCGACTGGCTGCCGGCGAGCCGGTGACCCGGGTGGCCCTGGACCTGGGCTATGCCTCGCCCTCGGCCTTTACCCGGATGTTTCGCCGGGTGCTGGGCGTCTCGCCCAGCGAGTACCTCGACGCCCAGGGCTGAAGCTGGACAAGGGTAAGAGCCTGCTCAAAGGCTCGCGAGCTAGAGCCAAACAAGCCCTGGGCGGCCCCACGAAAAGCCCTGAGGAAGCGGATCGGGCCCGCGCCCGGGTTTACCGATGGTAAATCAGCATTGCGACGGGGCCGCCCAGGCGGGGCTGGCCTTCCAGGGGCTTTTCAACGCCGTTTGGCCGATGCGCAGCAGCCTGTGAACAGGCGCTCAAGGTCCGCCGACGGCGAAGTTGGGCAGGCTGTCCACCGCCTGGGCGAAGCGGAAGGGAATGGATTCGACCGCCTCGCCGGTGTTGCGCTGGACCACGAAGTGCAGGTGCGGCCCAGTGCTGCGCCCGGTGTTGCCCGACGAGGCCAGTGCCTGACCCGGGCGCACCCACTGGCCTTCGGCGACCTTGATCGAACCGCGCTGCAGGTGCAGGTAGACGCTCATGGTGCCGTCGTCGTGGAGGATGCGCACGAAGTTGCCGGAGGGGTGATTGCCACGCCCGTTCTGGTCGTTCTCCACCTCTACCACCTGCCCGGCGCGCGAGACCACGATGGGCGTGCCCTCGGGCATGGCGATGTCCACCGCATAGCGACTCTTGGGCGTGTTGTGGCTGAAACCACCGCCGGCGCCCTGGCTGACGTTGAAGGGACCGCCCAGCCAGGGCAGCGGATAGGCGAAACCGGAGGCGAAGACCGGGGTCGCACTGCCCATCAGGGTGGTGAGCTGCGGGGTATAGCGTTGCGGACGCCCCGGATCGGGCGCGATCAGCGTCGCCAGGCGCGTCAGGCTGCGCGCCGGCAGGACCTTGCGGATGGGCGCCTCGCCCACCCCGCTGACATTCTGCAGCGCCGAGAGGCGCAGGGTGACGGTCACCGGCAGGAAGCTGTCGTTACGCACCTCCAGCACCGTGCCGCCGGCATAGTGCCGCGGCTGCAGCTTGACCCGCTGGTCGAGTCGCTCGATGGGGTCGTCACTGAAGGTCATCACCTTGGCGCCCTTCTGCGCCTTGTCGGTGTAGGTGACCACGCCGTTGGCATCCACGTACTTGTAGATGGGCGCCGCCAGGGTGGGGCCCGAGAGGGCGAGCGACAGCAGCAGCAGGCGACAGGCAAGGGGCATGGGCAAGGCGTCAGAAATCCGCGGTGTCGCAGTGCGAAGCAGTCTCCGTGCCAGGCCCTTCATCGCGCCCCCTGCCCTAGGCGCCCGGCACGTAGTGCCGCTGGGCGGTGCCCTTGGCGATCAGTCGCGACAGGTAGTCGAGCTTGGCCGGGTCGCGGTCGATGAAGCGGAAGTTGACCTGCACCCACTCGCTGGCCGGGGTCGCTTCCACCGCGCTGAGGGAATGCAGGTAGCCATTGAGGCGCGCCACGTCGCCACCGTCTTCGCCCTGCTCCAGGTCGAGCACGGCGGTTTCCAGGATCTGCGGCAGCGGATCGCCACGGCGGACCACCAGCAGGGCCTCCTTGATGCTGATGGCCTTGATCAGGCAGGCCATGCTGGCGTTGGGCAGGCGCAGCTGGCCCTGGCCGAAATTGGCGGCGGGCTTGCCGCGGGCGGGTGGCGGCGGCGCGCTGCCGGTGAGCAAGGCGGCACTGGAGGTGGCGGCCGGGGCCGCCACCGGGGCGGCGATCGGCTGGACCACGTCGCTGCGGCCGGCGGTCAGGGCGCCGAGGGAGTCATTGGCGAAGCCGGTGGCCGGGCGTGGCTGGGCGCCGGCCTGCAACTCGGCGAGCTTGCCGGTGCGCTGCAGGGCCTTCTTGACCTTGGCCGCCAGCTGTTCGTTGGAGAAGGGTTTGCCCATGTAGTCGGACACCCCGGCCTGGATGGCCTGGACGACGTTTTCCTTGTCGCCGCGGCTGGTGACCATGATGAAGGGCACGCCCTTGTGGTCCGGCTGGGCACGAAACCAGCTCAGCAGTTCCAGACCGGTCATGCCGGGCATTTCCCAGTCGCAGAGGATGAGGTCGAAGCGCTGCTTGCCGAGCAGCGTCTGGGCGCGGCGACCATCGGCCGCCTCGTCCACCACCAGGCCGGGAAACAGGTTGCGCAGGCCCTTCTTGATCAGATCGCGAATGAAGGGCGCATCATCCACCACCAGTACGTTCAACTTGCTCATCGGTCACTCCATGCCAAGTCTTCCAGCATAGCAGGCAGGTCCGGGACGCCACCCGGGGAGTGACCGGGCGGATCATTCGCGCGACCGATTGACCTCTTCGGCCATGCGCTTGAGGCCCATGTGCCGTACGTCGGTGCCCTGCACCAGGTAGATCACCAGTTCGGCGATGTTGCGCGCGTGGTCGCCGACCCGCTCCAGGGAGCGCAGCACCCAGATGATGCTCAGCACCCGCGAGATGGAGCGCGGGTCTTCCATCATGTAGGTGGCCAGTTCGCGCAGCGCAGACTTGTATTCACGGTCGATCAGCTTGTCGTACTGGGCCACCGAGAGGGCCAGTTCGGCGTCGAAGCGGGCGAAGGCGTCCAGCGCCTGATGGACCATCTTGCGCACCTGTTCGCCGATGTGGCGGACCTCGACGTAGCCGCGCGGGGCCTCGCCGTCCTCGGTCAGCTCGATGGCGCGGCGGGCGATCTTGGAGGCCTCGTCGCCGATGCGCTCCAGGTCGATCACCGACTTGGAGATGCTGATGATCAGGCGCAGGTCGGAGGCCGCGGGCTGCCGACGGGCCAGGATGCGCAGGCACTCCTCGTCGATGCCGCGTTCCATGATGTCGATCTGGTCGTCGATGGTGCGCACCTGGCGCGCCAGGCCGGCATCGGCGTCGATCACCGCGCGCACGGCGTCGCTGACCTGCTTTTCCACCAGACCGCCCATGGCCAGCAGGTGGCTGCGGACCTCTTCCAGTTCGACGTTGTATTGCTGGGAGATGTGCTGCGTGTGGCCTTCTTTGTTGATCATGCTGTCAGTCCTGCCTGAGAGGAGCGAGTCGCCGGGTGGGGCACCGGCCTGCCTGGAACTAGCCGTAGCGGCCGGTGATGTAGTCTTCGGTCTGCCGCTTTGCCGGATTGGTGAAGAGGGTGTCGGTGTCGCCGTGTTCGACCAGCTGGCCCATGTACATGAAGGCGGTGTAGTCGGACACCCGCGCCGCCTGCTGCATGTTGTGGGTGACGATGACGATGGTGTAGCGCTGTTTCAGTTCGTGGATCAGCTCTTCCACCTTGAGGGTGGAGATGGGATCCAGCGCCGAGCAGGGTTCGTCGAGCAGCAGCACATCGGGCTGCACGGCGATGGTGCGGGCGATCACCAGGCGCTGCTGCTGGCCGCCGGAAAGCCCCAGGGCCGACTCGTGCAGGCGGTCCTTGACCTCTTCCCACAGCGCCGCGCCATGCAGCGCCCACTCCACCGCCTCGTCGAGCACGCGCTTCTGCTTGATGCCCTGGATGCGCAGGCCGTAGACCACGTTCTCGTAGATGCTCTTGGGAAAGGGATTGGGCTTCTGGAACCCCATGCCCACCCGCCGCCGCAACTCGGCGATCTCGGTGCCGCGGGCATAGATGTTCTGGCCGTCGAGCAGGATCTCGCCGTCGATGCGGCAGTCTTCCACCAGGTCGTTCAGGCGATTGAAGCAGCGCAGCAGGGTCGACTTGCCGCAACCGCTAGGGCCGATGAAGGCGGTGACCCGCTGGCGCGGGATCTCCAGGGCGATGTCCTGCAAGACCTGCTTCTTGCCGTAGAACAGATTGAGCCGCGGCACCGACAGGGCCACGCCACCTTCGCTCGCCGCAGGCTGGGCGCTGGCTGCGTAGGCGGCGGCGGTTCTGAAGATGGAGGAATCGGAAGGCATGGGGTCTCCTCGGCGCTAGTCTTCCAGCAACCGATACTTTTCGCGCAGCCGGTTGCGCAGGAACACGGCGGACAGGTTCAGCCCGGCGATCACCAGCACCAGCAGCAGCGCGGTGGCATAGACCAGCGGGCGGGCAGCTTCCACGTTGGGGCTCTGGAAGCCGACGTCGTAGATGTGGAAGCCCAGGTGCATGATCTTCTGGTCCAGGTGCAGATAGGGGTAGTTGCCGTCCAGCGGCAGCGCGGGCGCCAGCTTGACCACCCCCACCAGCATCAGCGGCGCCACCTCGCCGGCGGCGCGGGCCACGGCGAGGATGAGCCCGGTCATCAGCGCCGGGCTGGCCAGCGGCAGCACCACCTTCCACAATGTCTCGGCCTGGGTCGCGCCCAGCGCCAGGGAGCCCTCGCGGATGCTGCGGGGAATGCGCGCCAGGCCCTCTTCGGTGGCGACGATCACCACCGGCACGGCGAGGATCGCCAGGGTCAGCGAAGCCCACAGCAGCCCCGGGGTGCCAAAGGTCGGCGTCGGCAGGCTGGCCTGGAAGAACAGCTGGTCCAGGGAACCGCCGAGCACATAGACGAAGAAGCCCAGGCCGAAGACGCCATAGACGATGGCCGGCACCCCGGCGAGGTTGTTGACGGCGATGCGGATGGTGCGGGTCAGCGGACCCTGGCGGGCGTATTCGCGCAGGTAGATGGCGGCGATGACGCCGAAGGGGGTGACGATCACCGCCATCAGCAGGGTCATCATCACGGTGCCGAAGATGGCCGGGAAGACGCCACCCTCGGTGTTGGCCTCGCGCGGATCGGCGCTGAGGAATTCCCACAGCTTGCTGCCATAGAAGCCGAGCTTGGCGCCCAGGCCCATGGCGTTGGGCTGGTAGGCGCGCACGATGCGCGCCAGATTGAGTTCCAGGGTGCGGCCCTCGACGTCGCGCAGCACCACGCTGTCGCGGCGACGCTCCTGGCGCAGGCCGGCCAGCTGGTCCTCCAGCTCGCCGTAACGGGCTTCGAGTTCGGCGCGGCGGGCGGCGAGATCGGCCTGGGCGGTGGCGTCGAGACGGCCGTCCAGCTCCAGGCCGCGGCCTTCCAAGCGCAGCCGCTCCAGGGCGTAGTTGACGCTGCCGATGTCCTGTTTTTCCAGGCGCTCCAGCCGCTCGCTCAGGTCGCGGGTGCGCAGCAGGCGACGCTGCAGTTCGGGCACCGCCGCGGCGCCCTTGGCCACCTGGCGTCCCGCTTCGCGCACCTCCAGCGCATAGCCGTAGAAGTTGCCCCATTCGCGGCGCTCCAGCACCAGGGCGTCGGCCGGGGTCTGGCGATCGCGCAGCCAGTCGCCGACCAGCCAGACGAAGTCGCTGCCGTAGAGGTCGCGATTGCCCAGCTTGAAGAGTTCGCGGGTCAGGGTTTCGCCGCTGTCCACCGGCAGGGTCACCCCGGCGCTGCGCAGCCGCTCGGCCGGTATCGTCTCCTGCTCCACCACCTGGCCGAGCACCAGGCGCGATTCCAGGCCCGGCGGTGTGTAGCGCGCCTGTACCACCTCGGCTGGCCAGAAATGCGCCAGGCCGCGCACGGCGAGGATGCCGATCAGGCCCAGGGTCATGAGCACGGCGATGGCCACGGCGCCGCCGCTGAGCCAGACCCCGGGCGCGCCGCCCCCCAGCCAGGCACCCAGGGAGCGCCGCTGCCCGATGCCCCGCTGTTGCGGCGCGCCGGCGCTAGAGGGCCGCATATTTTTTCCTCAGCCGCTGGCGGATCAGTTCGGCCAGGGTGTTCATCAGGAAGGTGAAGCTGAGCAGCACCAGCGCGGCCAGGAACAGCAGCCGGTAATGGGTGCCGCCCACCTCGGATTCGGGCATCTCCACAGCGATGTTGGCCGCCAGGGTGCGCATGCCCTCGAACAGGTTGGCATCCATGATCGGGGTGTTGCCGGTGGCCATGAGCACGATCATGGTCTCGCCGACGGCGCGGCCCAGGCCGATCATAAGCGCCGAGAAGATCCCCGGGCTGGCGGTGAGCAGCACCACCCGCACCAGGGTCTGCCAGGGGGTGGCGCCCAGCGCCAGGGAGCCCAGGGTCAGGCTGCGCGGCACGCTGTAGATGGCGTCTTCGGCGATGGAGAAGATGTTGGGGATGACGGCGAAGCCCATGGCCAGGCCGATGATCAGGGCGTTGCGCTGGTCGTAGGCGATGCCCAGGCTCTGGCTCAGCCAGAGGCGCAGGTCGCCGGCGAACAGCAGGGTTTCCAGCCAGGGACTGAGCCACAGCGCCAGGGCGGTGGTCAGCAGCACCACCGGCAACAGCAGCAGGCTTTCCCAGCCTTCCGGGATGCGCTCGCGCAGACCCAGCGGCAGGCGCGACCAGCCGAAACCCGCGGCAAGGATGGCCAGCGGCAGGAGCAGCAGCAGGCTGAACAGCCCCGGCAGGTGATTTTCCACGAAGGGCGCGAGGAACAGCCCGGCGAAGAAGCCGAGGATCACCGTGGGTAGGGCCTCCATCAGCTCGATGACCGGCTTGACCGTACGCCTCATGCGCGGCGCCATGAAGTAGGCGGTATAGACCGCCGCGGCGATGGCCAGGGGGGCGGCGAACAGCATGGCGTAGAAGGCCGCCTTGAGGGTGCCGAAGGTCAGCGGCGCCAGGCTCAGCTTGGGTTCGAAGTCCGCGGTGGCGGCGCTGGACTGCCAGACCCGCGCCGGCGCTTCGTAATTCTCGTACCAGACCTTGCCCCACAGCGCCGACCAGGAGACTTCCGGATGCGGATTGTCCAGGCGGAAGCCGAGCAACCGGCCATTTTCCTCCAGCAACAGCCGATCGGCGCGCGGCGACAGCGCCAGTACCCCGGCGGCGGGGGCGATCTGCTCGCGCAGCAGGGTGCGCCCGGCGGTGCTGTGAAAGACCCCCAGTTCGCCCGTGGCATCCAGCGCCACGAAGCCCTTGCGCCGCTGCTCCGGCACCAGCTGGACGATGGGCGCGCTGCCCAGCTGGAAGCTGCGGATAGGCCTCAGCACCGGTTCGCCGTCCTGGCCGCGGACCATGAACCACTGGCCGATACCGCCCTTGGCGGTACCCACCAGCAGCGACACGCCGCCCAGCAGCTGGGCGCTGGCGGTGACCTCGTCGTCGGCCGCGTCGAGCAGCTTGTAGTGGCCGTTGAGGCTGCCATCGCGCAGGTCGAAGACATCCGCCTGGGCGCGGCCATTGAGGGCATAGAGCCAGAGACCGCGGGGATCGAGGTAGAGCGCCTTGGCCGCGGCGTTGAGCGGTCCGAGGGTGAGCGAGGTCCGCACGGGAACGGCCGCGCCACCGGTCACCGGCGCGGCCAGCCCGGCCAGGCGCAGGGCCGCCACCCGATTGCCCTGGGCGCCGGCCAGCACCAGCAGGTCCTCGTCACCGGCGATCGCGACCCGCTCCAGGGCCGTACGAGCGGCGCCCAGGTCCAGCGGCTCGCGCCCGTAGGGAAAGTCCAGTTCCGGGGTGATGACCCGGGTGCCCTGGGGATAGCGGGAGACATAGCGCTTGTGCGCCACCAGCACGCGGCCATCGGACAGGCCCAGGGCGATCAGTCCGCGCGGGGCGTCCTCGGCCTGGCTGCTGATGGTGACACCGGGCGGCAGCGGCAGACGCTCGCGCATGACCGGCTGGCCGTCGGCCAGGGTGAAGAAGGTGGCCTCGCCGGCCCGGGAAAGATGCAGGCCGAGGCGATTCTGCTCGTCGATACCCAGCAGCAGCGGCACCCCGGCGGCCGCCAGCCAGTCGGGCTGGGGCAGCGGCTGGGCTTCCAGACTGGCGCCACGCAGCAGCGGCAGCACCACATAGGCCAGGTAGAAGAAGATCAGGGTAATGGTGGCCAGCACGGCCAGCCCACCGGCCAGCACCGAGCCCCGTATCAGGCGATCCTGCAGGGCCCGCCAGCGCCGCCGCCGGCGTAGTGCAGGCGTGTTGAAGTCCAGCCGAGCAGGGCCGCGAGGATCGGGCGGGGACGGGGGTACCGGGGATATCATGGCGCAGAGCCTAATCACGTCGTGTGACAGAAAGGTTACAGCGAATGGACGGCCAGAGACGCTACGCTCGGCGCGGGCGCAGGGCCTCTGGGCACTCAGTAGCCCAGGGTCTTCAGGGCCTGTTGCACCACCGCTGCCGGCAAGGGGATATAGCCATCCTTGACCACCGCCTCCTGGCCGCTGCGCGAGAGGATCAGCCGCAGGAATTCTCCTTCCAGGGGGTTGAGCGGGCGATTGGGCGCCTTGTTCACATAGACGTAGAGATAGCGCGCCAGGGGATAGCGCCCGGACAGGGTGTTCTCCTGGTTGTCCGCGACGAAGTCGGTGGTGCCCTGGCGGGCCAGGGCCAGGGTATGGACGCTGGCGGTCTGGTAGCCGATGCCGGAGTAGCCGATGCCCCCCAGGGACTGGCTGATGGCCTGGACCACCGAGGCCGAGCCCGGCTGTTCGTTGACGTTGGCGCGGAAGTCGCCGCGGCACAGCGCCGCTTCCTTGAAGTAGCCGTAGGTGCCCGACACCGAATTGCGGCCGAAGCGCTGGAGCGGGCGCTTGGCCCAGTCGCCGGTCAGGCCCAGGTCGCCCCAGGTCCTGAGTTCGTGCGGACCGCCGCAGAGCCGGGTGCTGGAAAAGATCGCGTCGACCTGTTCCAGGGTCAGCTGGCGCAGCGGATTGTCCTTGTTGACGAAGATCGCCAGGGCATCGATGGCCACCGGCACCGCGGTGGGCTGGTAGCCGAAGCGCTGCTCGAAGGCCTGGAGTTCGGCGTCCTTCATCTTGCGACTCATGGGGCCGATGCCGGCGGTGCCCTCGGTGAGCGCCGGCGGCGCGGTGGACGAGCCGGCCGCCTGGATCTGGATATTGAGATTGGGATACTGGCGCTTGTAGCTCTCGGCCCAGAGCGTGACCAGGTTGGCCAGGGTATCGGAGCCCACGCTCGACAGATTGCCGGAGACTCCGCTGACCTTCTGATAGGCGGGGATGGCCGGGTCGACGCCTTCGGCCCGAGCGGTCGTGCCACCGAGCGCCAGGGCGAGCGCCACAGCGGTCAGCGGACCTTTGATGTCCATGCCGGATTCCTCGCGAGGATGGGAGACGGGCCTGGGCCGGCGACGCTCAGGCGCAAGCCGGCACTCTAGGCGCGCATTGTGACGGATTTATGAGCAAGCGCCAGCCGCAGCGGCAGGTTCGACTAGGCTGCAAGAGGGCCGGTGCTGCACCACCCTGGCGCACGCCCGGTCTCCGGCCCCGCCACGACCGCCCAGGCACGCCCAAGCACGCGGCCCGCGCGGACCGGACCGTCATTTGCATAGCTAAGCATTCATCTCAGTGCAGAGGAACGCACCATGGCCCAGGCTCTTCCGACGTCTTCCTCCCCCGCCGACGCCACTCCCGCCAGCGCGGGCGCCACGCCCTCGCGCGCCAAGCTGATCGCCGCGGCCAGTCTCGGCAACGGCCTGGAGATGTTCGACTTCACCGTCTTCAGCTTTTTCGCCGCCATCATCGGCCAGCTCTACTTCCCCTCGGACACCCCCTATGGCTCGCTGCTGATGGCGGTCGGGGTGTTTGGCGTCGGCTTCGTCATGCGCCCGCTGGGCAGCATGGTGCTGGGCGCCTATGCCGATCGCCACGGGCGCAAGCAGGCGATGCTGCTGACCATCACCCTGATGGGCCTGGGCAGCGCCCTGATCGCCTTTACCCCGACCCATGCCCAGATCGGCCTTGCCGCGCCGCTGATCCTGCTCGTGGGCCGCCTGCTGCAGGGCTTTTCCGCCGGCGGCGAGATCGGCGCCGCCACCACCCTGCTGCTGGAATCGGCCAGTCCCGGCCGGCGCGGCTTCCATGTCAGCTGGCAGGTCATCAGCCAGGGCGGCAGTGCCCTGCTCGGCGCCGCCCTGGGCGCCCTGCTCACCCGCAGCCTGTCCGAGGCCGAGCTGCACGCCTGGGGCTGGCGCATCCCCTTCCTGGTCGGCTTGCTGATCATTCCGGTCGGCCTCTATATCCGCCGCCAGGTGGACGAGACCTGGAGCGGCGCCGGCACGGTCGAGGGCGGTCCGGTGCGCGCCTTCCTGCGCGAGCATCCGCGGCGCTTCGGCCTGGGTCTGCTGATCGTGATGTCGGCGACCCTGCTGACCTACCTGATGCAGTTCTACATGCCCACCTACATGACCCGCATCGTCGGCCCGCCGGCCACCAGCGCCTACCTGGCCGGGGTGGCCTCCAGCGCCGTGCAGATGGCCGCCGCCCTGGCCGCCGGGCTGCTGCTGGATCGCTTCGGGCGCTACAAGCCGGTGGCCCTGGTCAGCCTGGCGGTGGCCCTGCTGGGCATCTACCCGGCCTTCGTCTGGCTGAATGACCCCACCACCCAGGGCCTGGCCTTCGCCGCCCGCTTCGTGGTGATCACCGCCATGAGCGTCAACATGACCGCCGGGCTGCTGCTGATCCTCGCCGGCCTGCCGCGGCCGGTGCGCGCCACGGGACTGGCCATGACCTACGCCCTGGCGGTGACCCTGTTCGGCGGCACCGCCCAGTTCATCGTCACCTGGCTGATCGAGGCCACCGGCAGCCCGCTCGCCCCGGCCTGGTACCTGATCGTCATGCTGCTGATAGGATGGCTGGCACTGCTGAGCTATCCCGAACGCCACCTGGATTGAGAGAGATCGCCATGAGCCTTGCCACTGCTGCGGATCAAGACGCCACCGCCCGTCATATCGCCGGCTACCTGCCGGAAATGGTCGCCCTGCGCCGCGACATCCACCGCCATCCCGAACTGGGTTACCAGGAACAGCGCACCAGCGACCTGGTGGCCGCCGCCCTCGCGGGCTGGGGCTACGAAGTCCATCGCGGCCTGGGCGGCACCGGGGTGGTCGGCACCCTGCGCGCCGGCAGCGGCAGCAAGGTGCTGGGCATCCGCGCCGACATGGACGCCCTGCCGATCCTGGAAACCACCGGCCTCGACTACGCCAGCCAGCACCCGGGCCGCATGCACGCCTGCGGTCACGACGGCCACACGACCACCCTGCTCACCGCCGCCCGCTGCCTGGCCGAGACCCGCGCCTTCGATGGCACCCTGCACCTGATCTTCCAGCCGGCCGAGGAAGGCCTGGGCGGCGCCCTGAAGATGATGCAGGACGGCCTGTTCGAGCTGTTCCCCTGCGACCAGGTGTTCGGCCTGCACAACATGCCCGGTGTGCCCACCGGCAAGTTCTGCTTCGTCGACGGCGCCGCCATGGCCTCGTCCGACACCGCCCTCCTGCGCATCCGTGGCCAGGGTGGCCACGGCGCGGTGCCGGACAAGGCGGTCGACCCCATCGTCGCCAGTGCGGCCACGGTGATGGCGCTGCAGACCGTGGTCTCGCGCAACGTGGCGCCGCTGGATACCGCGGTGATCACCGTGGGCAGCATCCACGGCGGCGAGGCTTCCAACGTCATCCCCGATGCGGTGGAGATGAAGCTCACCATCCGCGCCTTCCAGGACAGCACCCGCGACCTGCTGGAGCAGCGCATCGGCGCCCTGGTGCGCGCCCAGGCGGAAAGCTTCGGCGCCACCGCCGAACTGGACTACCAGCGCGGCTATCCGGTGCTGGTCAACCACGACGGCCCCACCGCCTTCGCCCGCCAGGTGGCGGTCGAGCACTTCGGCGCCGAGGCCCTGCATCCCTTCGCGCCCATCCCGGCCAGCGAGGACTTCGCCTACATGCTGCAGCAGGTGCCCGGTTGCTACCTGTTCGTCGGCAATGGCCCGAGCGCCAACCTGCACAACGCGGCCTACGATTTCAACGACGCCCTGCTGCCGGTCGGCGCGCGCTACTGGGTCAAGCTGACCGAGGCCTTCCTCACCGCCTGAGGCGCCGCCCTGCCGGCACCCTCACCCGGGGTGCCGGCGACGGAATCTTCACGCGCGGGCCGCTAGCCTGCAGGGTCATTTCCCAATCTCGAGAGGTCGCCATGCGACGTGTTCCGCGCCTGGGCTGGCGCCAGGGCCTGGCACTGGGCGTCGCCGTGCTGGCGGCGGGGTTTGCCTATCCGGCCTGGCGACATTTCCATCCGGTCAGTGCGGCCGAGGGCTGGCGCTATCGGGAATTCGCCGCCGACATCCCCATGGTCAGCGCCCTGGCCCTGGACGCCGATGGCAGCCTGCTCGTGACCCAGGAATTCTCCAGTCGCCGCGGCAGCCTGCTGCGGCTGCTGCCCAGCGGCGAGCGCCAGCCGGTGCTGGGCGAGCTGTCCAAGCCCGATGGCCTGGTCATGTTCCAGGGCGGTCTGGTGGTCAGCCAGGAAGGCGGGCCGCTGCCGGTGTTTCTCCTGCGCGCTGGCCAGCGCCAGGCCCTGTTCGACGGCAACGACGTCGAGGGCGTCGCCACCGATGGCCAGACCCTCTATGCCATCGAGGACCTGCCGCGCGGGCGTCTGCTCAGCTACGACCCGCTGCAACGCCGCCTGGCGGTGCTGCGCGACGGCCTGGAAGAAGGCGAAGGGGTGGCGCGCTGCCCGGATGGCCGGCTGTTCTATACCGAAAAGGCCAGGGGTTGGGTCAAGCAGTGGCAACCCGGGGGTGCAGACACCCTGGTCGCCGCGGGTCTCGACGCGCCGGGCTTCGTGCAGTGCTCGGCCGACGGCCTGTGGATCACCGAAGACGCCACCCACGGCGCCCGGGTGCTGCTGGTGCAGCCCGACGGCCAGCTGGTCACGGTGCTCTCGCACCTGCGCTCGGTGCAGACCCTGATCCGCCGCGGCGACGGTCATTACCTGGTCGCCGAGCAGGGGCGCAACCGCATCCTGGAGCTTTCGCGAGAGGCCGGAGCCGACCACTAGGGCGAGCGGCTCCGGGGGCCTCAGGGCAGGCGATACACCAGGCAGGGATTGCCGTTGAGGCGGCGACCCAGCACCGGGGTGAGGTCGGCCAGCTGGGTGCCCGCCAGCAGTTCACGGTCGTCGCGGGCGAGGATGATCCAGGCACCGGACGGCAGGTGCGCCAGGTCCGCGACCTGCGGCCGGGCGATGAAGATCGGCTGCTCGTCGTGGTCCAGGTTCATCATGTAGCGGATTGCCCAGCTGTCCTGGCCGAGGCCGAAGAACACCAGGGGACCCGGCTGCTGCTGGCGCAGACCCTCCACCTGCTGGACGAAGCCGCGGGTGTCGTACTGCAGGTCCTGGGCCGGCTCCACCACCGTGACCAGCATCAGCCACTGGGCGGCCAGCGCCAGGGCGCTCAGCGTGAGCAGGCGGCGGTGGCCGTGCAGCCGGCGCCAGCTGACCAGGGCGACGAAGACCGGTACCAGCAACGCCAGGGACACATCCGGCCAGTAGCCATTGCGCTGCCAGAGGTGCCGACAGACCAGCATGGCCACCAGGGCCAGCCCCGGCAGCGCCAGCACCAGCGCCGTGTAGAGCGGCGCGACCCGGCGGAACCAGCCCTCGGCGCGCAGGAGGCCATGGGCGGCGATGGCGGCCAGGAAGGGCACCATGGGCACCACATAGTAGGCGCGCTTGAAGTGCGGGATGGACAACCCGACCAGGATCAGCAGACCGCTCCCCGCGAGGCCCAGCAGCAGGCGGCGCTGGGCGGTGTGCGGCCAGGCCAGCAGACGACGGCGCTCGGCCAGCAGCACCAGCAGCGCCAGCGGCAACACCGGCAGATAGCGATACAGCCCCAGCTGCAGATAGAACCAGAACGGCTTGCTGCTTTCGTCCAGCCGGCCGCTGACCTGCATGTGCCAGACCTCGGCGGCGAAGTCCGCCCCACCCTCGTGATGGGCCAGCTGGATCAGCGTCCACCAGCCGAGGGCGAGCAAGGCCAGACCGGCCAGGCCGTAGCCCAGCAGGCGCTGCACGGCGAGGGTGCGGCGCGCCGGCTCGCCCCAGGCGACCACCAGCCAGTAGAGGCAGACCACGCCACAGGGCTCGATCAGCCCCAGCGGGCCGCGGATGGCGAAGCCCAGGGCGAACAGCGGCAGCACCAGCAGGCGGCGCAGCGGGCGACCGTCGCGGTCGGCGCTATGGAGCAGGTAGAAGCAGAGCAGCACCACCAGGGCGACCAGCTGGTCCAGGCAGACCGAGCGGGCCTTTTCCAGCCATTGCGGGGTCAGGGCCACCAGCAGCACCGTGAGCAGCGCCCAGGCGCGACGGGTGTCGGCCAGCAGGCGATAGGTCAGCGCCAGCACCGCGGCCGAAGCCAGGGCGGTGGGCAGCACGTTGGCCAGGTGATTGGTCGCGCCGATCACCCGCGCGGCCAGCCAGCTCAGCCAGGTGGCGGTGCCGGGATAGTCCGGATAGGGCTGGCCGTAGGTGGTGGCGAAAAAGGACGGGCCATGGCGAAACATCTCACCGAGAAAGACTGCCCAGCGACCGTCGAAGCCCTGGGGCGCCTGGTTCCAGATGCCGAGGGTGAACATCAGGGTGGCGACCACCCCGAGCAGCAGGCTTTAGCGACGCAGGCGACTGGCCGCCGGCAGCGCGTAGAGGGGCGCGCTGCGTGGGGTCAGGGGCATGGGCGAGACCATCAGGCGGCATCCACGCGGCGGGCGACCTGGGGACCGCCCAGGGCAGCGCCACGCCCGATGGAGAAGTATTCGATGCCGCGGCGCTCCATGCGCTCGGGATCGAACAGGTTGCGACCGTCGAAGATCACCGGCTGGTTGAGCTGGCGGGCGATCAGATCGAAGTCCGGGGCCTTGAACTGCTGCCATTCGGTGCAGATGACCAGGGCATCGGCCCCGGCCAGAGCGGCCTCGGGGGTGCCCATCAGCGCCAGGCGCTCGTCGTGGCCATAGAGGCGCTGAGCCTCGGCCATGGCCACCGGATCGAAGGCGCGCACCTTGGCACCGGCCTCCCAGAGGGCCTCCATCAGCACCCGGCTGGGCGCATCGCGCATGTCGTCGGTGTTGGGTTTGAAGGCCAGCCCCCAGAGGGCGAAGGTGCGGCCGCGGAGGTCACCGTCGAAGTAGGTGTTGATGCGCTCGAACAGCTTGGTCTTCTGGCGCACGTTGATGGCTTCCACGGCGCGCAGCAGATCCAGCTCCACGGCGTTTTCCTCGCCGGTGCGGATCAGCGCCTGCAGGTCCTTGGGGAAGCAGGAACCGCCGTAGCCGCAGCCCGGGTAGATGAAGTGGTGGCCGATGCGCGGATCGGCGCCGATGGCCTGGCGCACCGCCTCGATGTCGGCGCCGACGTGCTCGGCCAGTTCGGCGATCTGGTTGATGAAGCTGATCTTGACCGCCAGCAGGCTGTTGGCGGCGTACTTGGCCAGCTCGGCGCTGCGCAGGTCCATGCACTGGATGCGGTCGTGGTTGCGGTTGAAGGGCGCATAGAGTTCGCGCATCACGTCGCGGGCCACCGGCGAGTCGGTGCCCACCACGATGCGATCGGGCTTCTTGCAGTCGGCGATGGCGGCGCCTTCCTTGAGGAATTCCGGATTGGAGACCACCTCCACGTGCAGGGTGCGACCCTCTTCGGCGAGCACCTCGTGGATCAGTGCGCGGACGCGGTCGCCGGTGCCCACCGGCACGGTGGACTTGTTCACCACCAGCAGCGGATCGCGGGACACCGGCTGGCCGATCAGCGGCTCGCGGCGCAGGCGGGCGATGGTCTCGGCCACGGCGAAGACGGCGGACAGATCGGCCGAGCCATCGGCGGCCGGCGGGGTGCCGACGGCGATGAACTGCACGGCGCCATGGGCCACGGCCTCGGCGGCCTCGTGGGTGAACACCAGGCGGCCGGCGGCCAGGTTGCTGCGCACCAGCTCTTCCAGCCCCGGCTCATAGAGGGTCACCTCGCCGCGCTTGAGCTTGTCGATCTTGGCGCGATCGATGTCCATGCACACCACCTGGTGGCCGACTTCCGCCAGCACGGCGGCCTGCACCAGACCCACGTAGCCGATGCCGAAAACGCTGATGTTCATAGGGTATTCCTCAGGGTGGGAGCGGCGCTGGCGCGGGGCCCGCCGACGAGGGCGACGCCGGCCACGACCAGCGCGACGCCCAGGGTTTTCCAGTGGGTGAAGGACTCGGCGGCGCCTGGCAGCCAGGCCGCGCCGAGGTGGACGAAGACGTAGGAGAGGCCGAGCGCCGCATAGGCGCGACCCAGCGGCAGGCGCGCCAGGGCGGCCAGCCAGGCCAGCAGCGACAGGCCGTAGCAGAGGATGCCCAGGGCCAGCAGCAGCCCGGCCGCGCCGAACAGCGCCGACGGCGTGCTCAGCCATGTGGCCATCGCCGGCAGCCGCACCAGGGCGGCGCGCAGAGACAGTTGCGCGAGGGTAGTGAGCAGGATGCTCAGGCCGAGCGGCAACAGGCCGTTCATAGCTGGCCCCCCAGCAGGGCGGCGCCGGCGACGATGCACAGGCAGCCGCACCAGGCGCGGGCATCCACCCGCTCACCGAACACCAGGCGCGCTAGCAGGGTCACCGCCAGGGTGTTGAGCGAGAGCAAGGGATAGGCGACGCCCACCGGCACCCGCTGCAGCACCGCGCACCAGACCAGCAGGGCCAGGCCCAGGCAGACCAGGGCGCCCCACAGCCAGGGCGATCTCAGTCGCGCGGCCAGGGCATTGCCGGCGGTCACCGCGCGCTTCTGGCCCAGTTGGCCGGCGCAGGTGAGGCCGATCACCACGGCGATCAGCAGGCCGTCGAGGGCGGTCATGGCGTCGGCCTCGGATAGACCAGCAGCACCAGGCGCTCGCTGGCGATGCTCTCGCCGGGCTCGGGCAGGCTGTCGAGCAGCTGGCGATCGCTGGGGCCGTCGACCCGCAAGAGGATGGCCACCGGACCCTGGTCGCGATGGGCGGCGAGCCAGGCGGCCAGGTCGCGCTCTTCGATCAGGCGACCGCTGGCCGGCTCGCGGGCGAAGCCGTACTTGAGCTCGCCCGGACCGCCCACCAGCACCACGTCGTCGCGGTGGGTGGCCCAGGCCAGGCTGGCGGCCACGCCGAGGTCGTTGCTGACCAGCAGGCCGGCATTCTTGAAATGACCGAGCTGGGCCTGGATGAAGCTGCTCGGCAGCTTATTGTCGACCAAGCTGTTGGGCAGGGCGATGGACAGCAGCGGCAGCAGCACCCAGAGCGCCAGGGCCGGCGCCAGCAGGGTGCGCCGCGGCCAGACCAGCGCGGCCAGGCCGGCCAGCAGCAGCGCCAGGGGCGCCAGCAGGGCCAGGGCACGGGTAAGGCCTTCGCCGCTCTCGTAGAGGCGGCCGCCATAGATCAGCAGGGCGGCAAGGCCGGCCAGGCCCAGCAGCAGATTGCACAGGCCGTTCAGGCGCAGGGCACCGGTGGCGCCGCGCCGGCCCGCCTCCAGCAGGGTGCGCGCCAGCAGCGGCACCAGGGCGGCCAGGGTCGGCAGCAGGTAGGTGGGCAGCTTGCCGCGGCTGAAGCTGAAGAACAGCAGCTGGCCGACCACGGCGATACCCAGGAAGGCGGTACCGGCGTGGCGACGCTCCTGCCAGGTCCGGCCCAGGGTACGCGGCAGCAGGCCGGCCCAGGGCAGGATGGCCAGCAGCAGCACCGGGCCGTAGAACCAGAACGGCCGCTCGTGCTGGGCGTCCTGGCCGGCGAAACGCTGGATGTGCTCGTGCCAGAAGAAGAAATTCCAGAAATCCGCATCGCGCTGGGCCACCAGCAGCGCCCAGGGGGCCACCACCAGGATCGCCACCAGTACCGCCAGGGGACCGCGGCAGAGCAACTCGCCCAGGCGCCGCTGCCAGAGGAAGAAGGGCACGGCCACCAGCACCGGCAGCACCAGGGCGAGAAAGCCCTTGGTCAGCAGGCCGCAGCCACAGGCCAGCCCCAGCAGCGCCCACTGCACCAGGGCCGCGCCGCGGGTCGCGGCGGCCTGGGCCTGCCAGAGGGCGAGCAGCGCCAGCGCCATCCAGAAGGCGAACTGGGCGTCGAGGGTCACGTAGGTGGCCAGCCCCGCCACGGCCACGCAGGAGAGATAGACCACCCCGGCGAGCAGCGCCAGCGGGCGGTCCTGCCAGATCAGCCGGGTCAGGCGCGCCACCAGGGCGGCGGTGGCCAGACTGGCCAGCAGGGGCACCAGGCGCACGCTGAACAGTGAGTCGCCGAGCCAGGCCTGGGCGATGGCCTGGGTCCAGTAGCCGCCGATGGGTTTCTCGAAATACGGCAGGCCGAGGAAGTGCGGCACCACCCAGTCGCCACGCCGCCAGAGTTCCTGGGCGATCTGCGCATAGCGCGACTCGTCCGGAATCCACAGGCCGCGCCAGGCCAGCGGCAAGGCATAGGCCAACAGCGCCAGCGGCAGCAGCATCCACAGGCGCCGCCGACTCATGCCTGCACGCCCAGCCAGCCCTGGCGTCCGGCCAGGCTGCCACGCACCAGACTGCCGGCGGGCAACTGGCGCGGGTCGGCCGGCAGGCGGTCGCCCAGGGTCAGGAACAGGACGCCCTCCTCCCGCGCCGCCTTGAGCAGGGCGCGGAAGTCCTCGGCGAAGGCGATGCCTTCCACCTCGGCGTGCAGGGTGTAGACGTTGAGCGCCCCCGGACGGAAGCGCTTGAGCAGATAGTTGTTCCAGTCACCGGCGGCCAGCTCCGGGCCGACCACCTCGTCGAAGGTCGGCATGTCCACCGGCACCTGGGGGGTGCCGTGGCTGCCGTTGCCCAGCCGCGGGCGGAACAGCGCACTGCCGCGGCAATCGCTGTTGTACCTGAGGCCGAAGGCCTCCTTGGCCAGCACCACGCGCGGATCGGCGCGCCAGCCAGCGGCGGCGGAACAGTCCACCTTGGCACCGAGGATGTCTTCCAGGGCCTGCAGGCCACGGCCGAATTCGGCGCCCAGGCGCTCCAGGCTCCAGCTGCCGGTATGGGCCTGCCAGGCGTGGTGATCCCAGGCGTGCAGCCCGACCTCGTGGCCGCGGGCGCGGGTCTCCCGCATCAGGTGACCGAGGTCGCGGCCGATCGGCCGACCCGGCCAGGCGGTACCGGCCAAGAGAATATCCCAGCCATAGAGGCTGGCGGCCTTGGAGCGGAGCATCTTCCACAGGAAGGTGGGCTTCACCAGGCGCCAGAGGTGGCGCCCCATGTTGTCCGGTCCGACGCTGAAGAAGAAGGTGGCCTTGACCCCGGCTTCGTCCAGCAGGTCCAGCAGCCGCGGTACCCCTTCGCGGGTGCCGCGATAGGTGTCCACGTCGATGCGCAGGCTGGCCGGGATCAGGGTGTTCATCAGGCCTCCCGCTGCGCCATGGCTTCGCGCAGGAAGAAGTCCAGCGTCTTGCCGACGGTGGCGGCCATGGCGGTGCTCGGCCGCCAGTCGATCAGGCGGCGGGCGTTTTCCACGCTGGGCTTGCGGTGGGCCACGTCCTGGTAGCCGTCGCCATAGAAGCTCTTGCTCTCCACCTCGCGGAAGCCGGCGAAGGGCGGGAATTCATGGCGCAGCGGATGGGCCTCGAACTGCGCCAGCAGCTCTTCGGCCAGCTCGCGGATGCTCGCTTCGTTGTCCGGATTGCCGATGTTGATGATCTGGCCGTCGCAGCGACCGCCCTGGTTCTCGATGATGCGGAACAGCGCCTCGATGCCGTCGTCGACGTCGGTGAAGCAGCGCTTCTGGGCGCCACCGTCCACCAGCTTGATCGGGGTGCCTTCCACCAGGTTGAGGATCAGCTGGGTGATGGCGCGGGAGCTGCCGATGCGCGCCGAGTCCAGGCGATCCAGACGCGGACCCATCCAGTTGAACGGGCGGAACAGGGTGAATTTCAGGCCCTTGCCGCCGTAGGCCCAGATGACCCGGTCGAGCAACTGCTTGGAGACCGAGTAGATCCAGCGCTGCTTGTTGATCGGGCCGACCACCAGGTTGGAGCGGTCTTCGTCGAAGCGCTCGTCCTGGCACATGCCGTACACCTCGGAGGTGGACGGGAAGATCACGCGCTTTCCGTACTTCACGCAGTGGCGAACGATCTTGAGGTTTTCCTCGAAGTCCAGTTCGAACACGCGCAGCGGATTGCGGGTGTATTCGATGGGGGTGGCGATGGCCACCAGCGGCAGCACCACGTCGCACTTCTTGATGTGGTATTCCAGCCACTCGGTGTGGATGGAGATGTCGCCTTCCACATAGTGGAAATTCGGATTGGCCTTGAGCCGCTCGATGGCGTCGGAGCCGATGTCCAGGCCATAGACCTCGTACTCGCCGTCGGCCAGCAGGCGCTCGGAGAGGTGGTTGCCGATGAAGCCGTTGACGCCGAGGATCAGCACCCGGGTGCGGCGCTTGGCGCGGCGATCCTGGCGGTGCAGGCGGGCACCGGCCACCAGGCCGGCTTCGCGGGCCAGTTGCGGACCGGACAGATAGAGGCCGTTGTCGCCCAGCTGGCCGGCCTGGATTTCCAGGACGCCTTCGCCACAGGCGATGCGCAGCGGCTCCAGGCTCAGCACGCTGCCGGGGGCCTGGCCATGGCTTTCCTGGCGCGCCTGGGCGCTCCAGACGATCAGCTTGCGATCACCGATCCAGCCGAAGGCGCCCGGATAGGGTTGGGTCACGGCGCGCACCAGGTTGTTCAGTTCCACGGCCGGACGGCTCCACTCCAGCTCGCCATCGGCGGCGCTGCGGCGGCCAAAGGTGGTGGCCTGGCTCTCGTCCTGCTCGCGCTCGGTCAGGCGGCCTTCGGCCAGGGCCGGCAGGCTGTCGCGCAGGAGCGTCTGGCTGGCTTCGCGCAGCTTGGCGTGCAGGGTCAGGGCGGTGTCGTCGGCGGCGATGGCGACGCGCTGCTGGGCGACGATGGCGCCGGCGTCGGCGCGCTGGACCATGCGGTGCAGGGTCACGCCGGTCTCGGTCTCGCCGTTGACCAGCACCCAGTTGGCCGGGGCGCGACCGCGATAGCGCGGCAGCAGCGACCCGTGCAGGTTGTAGGCGCCGCGCTTGGCGCAGGCCAGGACGTCGTTGGACAGCAGGTTGCGATAGTAGAAGGAGAAGATGAAATCCGGCTCCAGGGCGCGGATGCGCTCGACCCAGATCGGGTGGTTGACGTCTTCCGGGGCGTGCACCGGGATGCCGTGGCGGGCGCAGAGCTGGGCCACCGAACCAAAGAAGCGGTTCTCGCTCGGGTCATCCGGGTGGCTGAAGACGGCGGCGATGGGATAGCCGGCCTGGATCAGCGCGGCGAGGCCGGCGCAGCCGATGTCGTGGTAGGCGAAGACGATGGCGGTTTTCATCAGGGGCTTTCCTGTTACTGGACCTGGCGCAGCGGCGCCGGCGAAGGAGAAAGGGTGGCGGCGCGGATCACTTGTTCCACGTGGAACCGAGGCCGGGCACGGACGTCGTGGTACACCCGGCCGAGGTACTCGCCGAGCAGACCGAGGCCGACGAACTGGGCGCCGGTAAAGATGAACAGCACGGCGAACAGCGAGAACACGCCATCGGCCGCCCACTCGGCGCCGTGGGTGACGCGCAGCACCAGCAGCAGGGCGGCGAAGAGGAAGCCGAAGATGGCCAGGCCACCGCCGAACAGGCTGAGCATGCGCAGCGGGGTGGTGGTCATGCAGGTCAGCAGGTCGAACATCAGGTTGATCAGCTTGAGGAAGCCGTACTTGGAATCCCCGTGTTCGCGCTCGGCGTGGGCCACCTCGATCTCGGTGGTGTGGCGGGCGAAGCTGTTGGCCAGGATCGGGATGAAGGTGCTGCGCTCGTGGCAGGCCAGCATCGACTGCACCACCTGGCGGCGATAGGCGCGCAGCATGCAGCCGTAGTCGCGCATGGCGACGCCGGTGGAGCGCTGCACGGCGCGATTGATCAGCCGCGACGGCAGGGTGCGCAGGTAGGAGTCCTGGCGCTGCTGGCGCACGGTGCCGACCACGTCGTAGCCCTGGGCGGCGGTGTGCACCAGGCGCGGGATCTCTTCCGGCGGATTCTGCAGATCGGCGTCCAGGGTGATGATCAGATCGCCGCGGGCCTGCTCGAAGCCGGCGAGGATCGCCGAGTGCTGGCCGTAGTTGCGATTGAGCAGCACCGCCACGACCGGGCTGTCCGGCTCGCTGGCGGTCTGCTGCAGCAGTTCGGCGCTGCGGTCGCGGCTGCCGTCGTCGACCAGGATGATCTCCACCTGGCAATCCAGCAGGCGGCAGGCGGCGCGGGTGCGGCGCAGCAGTTCCGGCAGGCTGGCTTCTTCGTTGTAGACGGGGATCACCACGGATACCCGGTCGATGGCATAGGGCTTCATGCGCCTTTCTCCAGCAGGTCTTCGATGGCGCCGACCACGCGGTCGACGTCGGCGAGGGTCATGTCGGGAAACAGCGGGATGGAGCACAGCCGGGCCGAATTCCATTCGCTGTTGGGCAGCGCCAGCGCCGGCCAGCGCTCGCGGTACCAGGGGTGCAGGTGGGTGGCGGTGAAATGGATGCCAGTGCCGATGCCGCGCGCCTTGAGGCCGGCCATGAAGGCTTCGCGCTCCATCCCGCACCGCTCGGGGCAGATGCGCAGGATGTAGAGGTGCCAGGCGTGGGTCTGGGCGTAGTCGGGCAGCGAAAGAGGGGCGACCGGCAGGTGCGCCAGGCGCTGGGTGTAGGCCTGGGCCAGCAGCCGCCGGCGACTGTTGATGGCGCCCAGGCGATCCAGCTGCACCAGCGCCAGGGCGGCGTGGATGTCCGAGAGGTTGTACTTGAAGCCGGGCTCCTGCACTTGGGCCTGGGGCTTGCGGCCCAGGGCGTGACGGTCGAAGGCATCCACCGCCAGGCCATGGAATTTCAAGCGGCGCACCCGCTCGGCCAGGGTGGCGTCGTCGGTCACCAGCATGCCGCCTTCGGCGCAGGTCAGATTCTTGATGGCGTGAAAGCTGAAGATGGCGGTGCCGCGCTGGCCGATGGACTCGCCCTGGTAGCGGGTGCCGGCGGCGTGGGCGGCGTCTTCGATCAAGGCCACGCCATGCTCGCGGGCCAGGGCGCGCAGCGGGGTCAGGTCGCAGCTGGCGCCGGCATAGTGCACCGGCACGATGGCCTTGGTGCGCGGGGTGATGGCGGCGGCCACCTGCTCGGCGGAGACCATCAGGGTGTCGCGGTCGACGTCGACGAACACCGGGGTGGCGCCGATCAGGGTGATCATGTTGGCGGTGGAGACCCAGGTCAGCGAGGGGGTGATTACCTCGTCGCCGGGGCCGATGTCCAGCGCCAGCAGGGTCACGTGCATGGCGGCGGTGGCCGAGCACAGGGCCACGGCGTGGGCGGCGCCCACCGAATCGGCGAAGCGCTCTTCCAGCAGGTTGGCCTGGGGCCCGGTGGTGATCCAGCCCGAGGTCAGCACCTTGCTTACCGCGGCCACTTCCTCGGCGCCGATGCTGGGCCGGGAGAACGGCAGGAAAGGCTCGTCCAGCTGACGCGGGGCGGTGCTCTGGGACAGATCGGTCATGGCGGCTCATCCGAAGCGAGGGGCGCCGGGACAGGACAGCCGACGCGATGAGCCCAGGCTAAGGCGTATTGCCTTAAGGCCCCCTTAGCGCAACCTGACAACTGCCTGACAGCCGGTCAGCTCGCTCGCCACCCTCGTGAACCTCTTGGCAAAACAAGGGCTTAGCCCGTGACGAAGGGGGTGCCGGTGGTCGGTGAGAGGCCTAGAATGCTGACCCCTGCCGCCTTGGCAGTCCCGAACCTGACACGAGAGACGACCGCGCCCATGCTGGACAACACCCTGAGCGAACTGGAAACCGCCATCCGCGGCCTGCTGCAGCACAACCAGCGCCTGACCGCCCGCACCCAGGAGCTGGAGCAGGCCCTGCTGGCCGCGCGCGAGGAAAACGACACCCTGCAACTGAGTCTGCTGGAGCAGGAAGAACACGGCGCCAGCACCCGCCAGCGCGTGGAAGGCCTGCTGGCCCTGCTGTCTGCCCAGTCCGTCGAGCAGGCGGTAGCCGCCGACGCCGAGCAGCGCCACGCGGCCAGCGTCGAGTGACGACCGCCAACGCGGACGACGAGGTGGAGGTGCTTGGTCGCCGCTACCGTTTCAAGGTGGCCGAAGGCGACCGCGCTGCCCTGCAACAGGCCGCCGCCCGCCTGCGCGACGAACTGGTCGCCATCCAGGGCGATCGCCGCCGCGGTGATGCCATCGAGCTGCTGGTGCTGGCCGCCCTGCGCCTGAGCCTGGACACCGCCGCCGACGCCGGCGCCCTGACCGCCCTCGACGCCCGCCTCCAGGCCCTGACCGCCGAGGTACGGGCGACGCAGGAGGCCTAGCCTCATCCACAGAGGCACGGCACCCGCGTGGAAAACGCTCCGCGGTTTTCCACCCTACGCCGGACGCTCGCTCCGCCCCCTCTCCCCCTGGGAGCGGGTTGGGGTGAGGGAACCCCTCCGCCCGAAGCCACCGGCATAGGCTCGACTCCGCCAGAACCTACCGCCTGCGATCGATCCCGTAGCGTGGATGACGGCGCAGCCTCATCCACGGAGGCACGGCACCCGTGTGGAAAACGCTCCGCGGTTTTCCACCCTGCGCCGGACGCCCGCTCCGCCCCCTCTCCCCCTGGGAGAGGGCTGGGGCTGTCTCTTATACACATCT
>NZ_WHOV01000060.1:0-1642 GCF_009765395.1 Pseudomonas sp. BAV 4579
AGAGCAGTTGGCTTTTAACCAATTGGTCGCAGGTTCGAATCCTGCACGACCCACCATTTTGTTCCTGGTGAGCCTTTTCCAATCAGAGAGAAGAGGTTTGCTGGGGAGAAGCAGATACAGCGCAGCGCAGACAGCAGCCGTCTGTCGCAAAACATAGCTGCGCATCTTCTTGATGTCAATTTGCGATAGCGCACAGCCATAACCCGCATGGCTGTGCGCTTTTTCGTGCGCGCCTGCGGAAATCCTAGGCACGATCTATCGATCACGCACGGCTATCCCTTGAGACGCGCGTCACAGATTCCGACTAGCGGTAGCAGGTGGCGTACGGAATGCTCGGCTCAGCTGCCACGCATTCCTTGGCCTACTCTAGCCCTCAGCTGAGGGGAGGGTAGTTTCAAAGTGCCCGTGGCAGCCCGGTGCCCTGGGGCCGCCATACCCGCCAATGCAGGTATAGGGACCGTTGTCGCCTGAGTCAGATGATGGAGCAAGGCCGACATGAGCTCCTGCATGTCTTCAAGATTCGGCCCGCCTGTAGCAGTCTTCTCATGTGATGCCGAGGCCCTGTGCTGCGAAGCATCTTGCTCCTCTGGGCACGCAGTCGTTGATCTTGAAATAGGTCTTTCGGAAATCGCAGCTGCCTTTCTGACACGATCTGGACGATCGGTGATCCGATGGGGCGTTTTCTCTATCTGAAGAATATTGGTCTCAGTGACCGGCCCCTCGATCAGCTGCGGCCGCACCCGGTCAAGGGCTTGTCGACTGCTGCCATCATCGACCCTCGCCACCATCCTTGTCGGCCGCCCGCGGGATTCTCGCTCAGTCATCACCTCACGCATGATCTCGAAGTCAGTCTCGACGTAGCCCAAGGTGGTGGTGATGCTGGAGTGGTTGAGGAGCGTTTGTACAACGTTGAGATTGCGATCCTTCTCTTTCATCAAGTCGGTAGCGAGGGTATGCCGGAACCGGTGGGGCGTGATCGGCGTGCCGACGGCTGCCGTCAGCTTCTTGTAGAAGGCCTCGACCTGGTCAGGATCCATAACCTCTTTTTCATAGTGATCAGAGAAGCGATTGACGTTGAAGAGCTGGTCATGTTGCCCGATGCCTGAAAGTCGTGCTGCTTCGCATAGCTTGCGAATGAAGGGTTCCAGAGAGTGGGTGATGGGTACCTGATACTGCCGGTACGTCTTCTCCGTCTCACCACGGACCGTGATCTTCTTGTTGTAGAGGTCAACGTCCATCGGCCGGATGTGGAGAAGGGCGCTCAGGCGCATACCCGTGCTCCAGTAGGTCTCGTATACGCACCGCCAGAACCAGGCCGGCGTCGCCTTTGCCCGCTTGTGAGTCAGCCTCTCTTCGCGTTCGAGCTGTTCCAGATAGAGACGTGCCTGCTCGATGACAATGCGGCTGAGGGTCTTCTTCGGCTTGTTGATGAGCTTCACTGCGGTTTTGCGGAAGGGGTTACGTCTGAGCTGGATGACCTCTTCATCCATGGCCAGTTGGTACAGCGTCTTCATGTTGTTTGAATAGCCGCGGCAGGCCGCCCACCGGGGGCAGCGGCCGGAATGGGTTTGCGGCGTTGTCCCAGGCGGTGGCCTTGGCCAGCAGGGTGAGCGGGAAGGGCGCGAACTCCAGGCGCGCCTCG
>NZ_WHOV01000061.1:0-6248 GCF_009765395.1 Pseudomonas sp. BAV 4579
ACCCCGGCACACGACATCACCGCTGCGGCTGCTCCCTTCCGGGCCTGACCGGGTATTGTGCAAGCACATCGGTTGATCGTTGAAACGCTCTAGCCAACAGGTTCTGGGCAATTGGGGACTTTACCTCCATTCGATGCTCAACACACGATTCCTGAGGTGGCGGCTTTGTCACACATTGGTGTCACACAGGCCTGTCACACATGTACGTTATTCGCAGAGGTTCTACCTACTACCTCAACGTTCGCATCGGCAATCAGCACTTACGAATCAGCCTAGGGATACAGGAGCGACGAGCAGCCATCTTTAAAGCTACGGCGATAGCTCAAAGGCTAGATAAGCATCGGTCTAAGCACCCACAAGCCACCTACAGCGAGCTACAGACACTGTGTAGGACTTTGGTGCTGACGGAGAGATTCGAACACCTACCCTCCTGTCCTCCTAATCATGTCAGCCCTCCACTACCAGTCATGGCAAACGGACCGCTGCTGAGTAGGCTTGCAAAGGAGTACGTAGCTGAAGGGAAGCAAGGAGCCTGGAGGCAAGGACAGATAGCTGACGTTGAACGCACCATCCAAGACTTCTTTGCCTTGATGGGGGATATGGAAGCGGAAGCCTTCGATCGGAAACAGGCCAGGACACTAAAGGAAAGGCTATCCCGTTGTCCCAGGTACTACGGTCTACGTCCTGAATTCAAAGGCATGACGCTGCTGGAGATTGTGGAGTCTGGGCATCAGTACGAGACCATCACACCAGTCACGATCAACAACCGGCTACGAAAGCTCACCTCATGGATGAACTGGTGCGTTTCGAACGGATACCTTCAGGCGAACCCCCTGAGTGGAATGAAGGTGATGGAGGCATCAGCTAAGGATGCACGCCTACCCTTTGATCAACGAGACATCGCCACCCTCCTCAACCATGGCTCTCTAACAAAGGAAGCTAGGAAGAACCCTTGGAGGTACTGGCTACCGCTGCTTGCACGAACCACAGGGGCACGCTTGGAGGAGCTAGCTCAGCTCTACGTTGGGGACATCGTGGAAGAGCAAGGCATCATCTGTATCAAGATCGATGATGCTCGGCCGGATCAGAAGCTCAAGAACCCTTCCAGCCGACGAATCATCCCTTTGCACCCTGCACTGCTGGAGATAGGGCTACGTGACCACCTAGGAGATTTGAAGCAGGCAGGACAAGAAAGGCTGTGGCCTGAGCTGAAGGCTGTCCGTGGCAGGTATGGTTATGCCGTATCAAAGTGGTTTGGCGTCTACAGGCACAAGCAAGGGATCACCGATCCTCGTAAGACCTTCCACAGCTTCAGGCACTCATTCATTGATGACATGAGAGAGGCTGGTATTGCCGATAGCCTGCTGAAGGACATGGTAGGTCATGGGGATACAGCAGTGACCTTTGCGGTGTATGGGAAGCGTCGCTTCATTGAGCAGATGCTTGTAGCAGTAAGTCAGATAAAACTGACCATAAACGTTACATTATAACAATTAGACCCAAGGGCCATTCTGACTCTATTCAGCAACCATGCACCTTGTAGCACGTCTGTGGCCCTATTATCGTTCCCCTCCCCCTGTTTGCTAAGCATTGGCAGCCTTCGATCTGCTAAAGGTTCGCACGATAAGAGTTATCGATAGCACATGACTATCAAAATTTACACTCTGATTACAATTTGCTCACGATTCAGCATTAAAACAACTGTCTGAAGGCTTGGTCCCAGGAAAATCGTGAGGAGATTGCTATGAAACGTACTACCCCTCTCTGCGAGGTCAGCACGAACAAAGACCTACTAGAGCAGCAGCTAGCTACGCGGAAAGCCAGCCTGGAACGCGCTAAGGTGGACTTGCACCAGCGCTTCTCCGCCTATGCCAAAGAAAAGGAGTGTGTCACCGCTCTTGAACATGCTTTGGCAAAGGCCCATAGGTTCCTCTAGGGATCATCAATCGACCGTTTAACGATACCGCTCATCCGACACACTAACTGGTATCAACAAATAGGTTGAACGACTATTTGATACGATGGCAAAATGATCCCACCTTAATTGATACCAAGGGATCGAGATGAGCCGTACATTCCTATATGCCCGCGTCTCCACTGCCGACCAAACCACTGACAATCAGTTGCTCGAAGTCCAGCAGGCAGGCTTTGCCGTGGACCCTCGCCGTGTAGTGGCTGAGACAGTATCCGGGTCTACCCAAGCTAGTGAGCGTAAAGGCTTTCAGAAGCTACTAGAGCGTATGGAGCATGGAGATACCCTGATCGTTACCAAGCTCGACCGTCTAGGCCGTAACGCTATGGACGTACGCAGCACCATAGAGAAGCTGTCAGTGGAAGGCATCCGGGTTCACTGCCTCGCCTTGGGCGGGGTGGACCTCACCAGCGCAGCGGGCAAGATGACTATGCAGGTGCTATGTGCTGTAGCAGAGTTTGAGCGTGACCTGCTGATAGAGCGCACCCATGCTGGCCTGGAGCGAGCGAAGGCAGAAGGCAAGAAGCTAGGAAGACCTGAAGCTGTAGACACTACTGAGAAGGTACAGGCAGCTAAGACACGCGGATTGACTCAGAGCCAAGCTGCCAAAGACCTTGGCGTGGGTATCGCTACCGTCAAGCGCCATTGGAACAAGGGCTGAACCTTCTACCGTTATCGCAATCATAGTAGGTATGAGTGCTCCAACTCTCATAGACCTTAGCCCCGCCATAGAGCGGGGTTTCTTTTTTGCCAAGGACGGCACCTTTCCCTCGATATTTCCCGAAACCTAAGAAAAATCTTTCTCTGTAAAGCGGCCTCGGTTAAGACCTGGTGTCCTCGATCCGTGTTCGTTGCGCTTGAGCGGAACGTACCGCTGTGGGCTAAGATCCTTGGTACTGCTAGCAGCCGGAGAAAAGCTGTGCTACCGGAACACCAGTTACGCCTTACCAATTACATCGAAGGTTTTTTCACTGATCAATATATTGTGCATATAGCAATCTCCAAGCCCGTTGAACAAGTGATCAAACTAACCATTACGAACACCATAAATTCAGAAGAGGCCTCTATAA
Organism: Pseudomonas sp. BAV 4579; assembly: GCF_009765395.1. Taxonomy (NCBI): domain Bacteria; kingdom Pseudomonadati; phylum Pseudomonadota; class Gammaproteobacteria; order Pseudomonadales; family Pseudomonadaceae; genus Pseudomonas; species Pseudomonas sp. BAV 4579. The sequence goes on from NZ_WHOV01000061.1 coordinate 3,043, forward strand.
AATTAGATATACTAACCGCGCTCGATATCTCTGCCATGCTACTCACAGCTGAAAAACTTACTCAGAAGACATCCCAGCAGGAAACATCACTCTACTGTGCATACCATTCGTCGGGTGATATGTAGCATATAAACGGCCAATATCGCTACAACCCTTGGCATTACTGCATTCCTGTATATTTTCTATATTTAAGGTATGTAAAATAAGTTGCTCAATGTATTGACAAAAATAGGGGGTGTCATGCTATTATTTAATAACAAGAGATGCGAATATAAAACACAGAAACTGTATAGCCAATCTCTTACAAGCCTTTGAGATAAGTCCCATAGTTGGATTTAAGCGCCTCTTGGTATAATTAAATTATTACATCGATGAATATCCCAGCCCAAGCGTTGGGTTTTTGTGTTTCCGATAGAAAGGTTCTGGCTTGGCTACTGCCGTAGTAAGTAGCTCGTGGATTGATTAACTTCTCTCCCGCTGCCTGTCATCACGTTGCTCTGTTTGTTGTCCTCTTGCTCGCAAGCTTTACCTATGGTTGCGAGTTCTTTCAGCATCAAGCATCACCGGCGAATGATAGAGAGTCGTGCAGCCGTCAGTCATGTGTTCCACAGACATAGGGGCTGACACCTAATACTCCTCCGCTCTGAACAAGAGCCTTGGCATCTACAGTGTCTTCATCCTGGATGCCCTTTTATTTATTACCCCTGTCGGATGACTCAATCGGCAGGATTCGCTCGTTCAAAATAAATAATTTCTCGCTTTGAGGATATGAAAAATGACAATAAGAACTGTAAGAGCCTGTCTTTGGTGTGGTGATTCAATGGAATGCCACTCAGCTGGTAAGCTGATCTGTTCCAAATCTTGCCACGGAAAGATGCACCGGCAACGGATTAGGCTGGGCATAACAAACAAGGAAATGATTCAAAAATTAAAACAACAGAGGTTAGAAAATGAAACAACAGCGTAATAACAACGTTCCACTGCACCTAAGCTTGAAGAGCAGCAATCTCCAGTACCTGAATCAGCTTGCACAGGAAAACAGGCTAAGCGCCAGCGACATGCTCAACCTGATCTTTAATAGGCTGCGAGATGCCGAGCTATATGAGCTACTGGGCAGGAGTGGTTAGTCCCTTTGAGGTATCTACCTTGGTCCCTTTAAGGACTAACGTTGATCCCTTTGAGGCACTGTATATAGATAGAGAGATATATAGAAATATAGATAGATTTTAAGAGAAGGAGAAATGAATGATTAAAATTAATAACTACTAAGTCCAGCTTTGACTCGACTTCGTCTCGACACGCAGGACTTTAAATACAAGAGCATAAAAGCAAAGAACATTCTTTTAATACTATATTCTTATCCGTGCTAATTCTTACCTTGTGCTGGCTTTGAGAGTGTTAGGGCTTTTAGTCCTTTATCATTGTTTGTGTGTTGATGATCGTAAGATCAGTAAGATTGAATCATGTTAGTCCCAAAAGGGACCTACATCAACTTAAGAGGTGTATATGAAGATCGGGCTTAACGACCGTAGCGCTCAAGAACTGATCGCTCTGATTGAACATAACGGAAACTGTTCACCTAAACATGTGGTGCAGCTTCTAATTACGAAAGCTTATAAAGAAATGAAATCAACCCAATTCCCAAATGTTGAGGATAACCAAAATGCAGAACCAATCAAACACTGAGCAATTCCTAAAACTACCTTACGATCTACTTGCTGCGACTAGTTTCGTATCCAGTGCTACTGGTGAAATTGTAGAAATCACCATGCAACAGAAAGTTATCTATTGCTGGATGAAGCAACGGTGTGAATTCTTCACCCGTGAACAGAAAGAGTATTACGACACTCTTGACTCTGTTGCTAATGAACTATCAATCGACCGTAAGACTGTGATGCGAGCTATAACATTTTTCACTAAGCACAACGTGCTATTTGCCGAGAAAAGGAAAGCTACTGCAACACGGCAGAAATGGTTCTTCAAGCGCTTTAACAACCTAATGTTGGTGCAGGCCGATAAGACAGCTCAAAAGCCCTCTGTAAGCCCCGTAGCGCAGCGATCAGAAGAAAGCAACACCAGTGCTCAGCCTGACGTATACGCTGAATCTGAGGCCGCAGGAGAAGACTGGGTAAAAGAATCAATCCCTTGTGAAGATTACGAAGGTATTGAATTTTCTATTGAAGCAGAGAGCAGTAGCTATGAGGACTGGGAGTCAACTGAGGTTGAAACCGCAGCAGCACCAGCGAAAGTAGAAGTCTCAGATATCAAGATCTGACCTCTCATCGATGCCGCTTAGTCGATGGAATCGGAATGGTCGCGAAATCAGTGATCAGCTTTTTGACTGGTTTGAGGATAACGGGTTTTACATTGAGGATTGCCGGACAGGACAAGTGCTTCATAACAATAGTAAACAGCGCTATGTGATGAGCGGTAAAGACCTCATTCCGCTACCTGACAACGTTGCAAGCTTAGACGAACAAGACGAAAGTTTTCTTCCTTTCTAAATATCACCCAAAACTGAATCTCAAAAGAATTTGAACGAAAGTTCAGATAAAGGGCGATCTTTCGCCCAAACAAAAACTAAACTTAATATCCGGAGTATCAAATGATCAATACTTTTCAAAACCAATTCAACGCTGCTCTAACTACCAATGACATAAAATTCAATCAAGACAGTCTTGATGCTGCTATCTCAAATCGCGTCGATCTCTATAAAACAGGAATGGGGAGCCAAGAGCGCATCAATGCCCAAATCCTCCCAGAGCTTATCACTAAGGTTTCTGAACTCCTGAACGAAGGGTGGACCTTTACCGATTGGAAGGCTCCACACTCCGGGATGGTAGGTAGCTGCTACATCTTCCTTAAGAAGTCCCCTGCTCTTCAAGCTGAAGACATTCAGTTCATCGAGGATAGGCTTACTGAAGTATATGAGCAGAAAGTATTTGAGAACTATGAAGCTGAGAAGAGCCGTCTAGTGCAAGCTGCTCTTCAAGAGGCTCGCCGTAAGGATGCTGAGGAGCAGGCCAAGAAGGAGCAAGAGCGGATGGATAAGCTTGAAAAACAGGCTATCGCAGCTCTAGAAAAGCAGCTTCAGGAGGCTAAGTAATGTCACATTTTGCAGATCGTATTATGGCCATGAAATCCCACACTGTCTTAGGGCTTGTCTGAAAAGTCGTGTTTGCTAGCCTGTTCCTGTGATGGCAATG